>CANFNN010000114.1 GCA_947448095.1 Bacteriovoracaceae bacterium
ATCCCCGCTATAATGTTTCTTTAAAACGCAGACGGTTTTCATACGCTTTGAAGTTAAAGCTCTCGTCAGAGGGTGTATCTGAAATTGTCCTGACTCATAATGATGGAACGTTTCACCCATTATTCGCAGTTAAAAGTAAGAAAACCGGACAGCTTCGAATAGATTCTCTCTACCGTAATATTATTGGCGCTTTTGAAAATAGTTTTGAAAAAGAAGCTAAGCTAAATCTGTTGATTGGAAAATTAGGCGCTGATAATTTTAATCGTTTTCTTGAAAAAGTTTTTTATCAAAAAGTTCCCAAGAATGAAGATTTTGAAGTCCCTCTCATGGTGAAGAATCAAAATCATGGATATATAAAAATTCGAGGCTTTAGGCCGGTTGAAATGGTTATTAGGGACGAAGCAGGGGATGAGAGTTTTTATAATTTAACAGATGATCCAGACTTGGCTTCCATTATTTGTAATTTCCTCATCTGATTTCGACCCTCCCAGTAAAGAATTTAAGCAAAAATAGTTGGCATTCTGTATTTGAGATCCTGTAACATAGAATAAAAAAAGGGATCATATGTCAGAAGAAAGCCAAGTTTGTCCTAAGTGCCAATCTCCATTCGGTTACAATGATGGGAATTTATGGATCTGCCCAGAGTGCGCCCATGAATGGACTCTAGAGGCGGATGCACCCACTGAAGAAGTTGCCTCTGGCCCTAAGTTTTTAGATGCTAATGGAGTTCAACTACAGTCGGGAGATACCGTCAGAACCATTAAAGATTTAAAGATGGGCGGTGAATCAATTAAGTCTGGAACTAAAGTGAAAGGTATTAGACTTTTAGATGATCCTGTCGACGGTCACGATATCGCCTGTAAGGTTGATGGCTTTGGATCTATTTATCTTAAGTGCTCAGTGGTGAGAAAAGACTCGTAATTGCAAATCTAGCATCAATAATATAGGCCATGTTAAAGCGTAATCATAGGTCACTGTAGTAAATGAAGGAAGGAATCCTGCGACTAAAGCGCAGAATTCCTTTTCTTTCATAAAACTAAATTGGAAGCTTTTTTGTGTAGTGAAATCCAACCACGCCCGAGCTAAAAGTTGTCGCACTCACCAAGTCTAGTTTTGTTCTTGCTAGATCCTCGAACATTCTCATTCCACCACCCAGGAGGACAGGATTGACATTAATGACGTATTCATCGAATAGATCATACCGCGCCAATGACTGAGTCAGACCTGGGCTTCCGAAGACCATCAGATCTTTTTCTGATTGCTGCTTGAGCTTTTTAATCTCTTCCTCCAGGTTCGAATTGATAAGTCCTGCTTCTTTGTTTTCCAAATGCTTTAGTGCTCGGGAGCAAACGATTTTTTTTGCACTTGCATACCACCTCGCATGCTTGCCTGCGAGCTCTCCACTCTCAGGGTCTTTCAGTACACCTGGCCAGTAGCTCTCCATCATTTGGAAAGTCTTGGGTCCATAGATTCCTGTTCCCACCTGAAAAATATATTTTGAGACATGCTCAAATATTTTTTCATCAAAGGAAATCCAATCCATTTCACCGTTAGGGCCAGCGGCGAATCCGTCAAACGAGAGGTGCATGAGCGCTATGAGTTTTGCCATCGAAATCTTCCTCTTTTAGTAAAGCACACCAGGATTTCTCAAGCTCGCCTCAATAAAGGGCTCCATCGCAACCATGGCATTTTTTTGTAAGAACAATAAGAAAGCAGAGTTCTTACCTTGTTGATCCGATCCAATTAAGAAAAGTGTTCCACCAGCTTTTTTCCCAATTTTAAATGACATCGATCCACCAATACCTTGAGTATTGAATTTCACTGGAAGGTAGACTCCGAAAAGAGTTTTTGAGAAGTAATAAGAGGTTTTCATCCAATCTGTATCAATTCGAAGTGAAGGAAGCTCACCACCAGCTACGCCGGGAATAGGGCGACCATCTGGAAGAGCGTGAGGATCAGAGGCCACTCGCACGCCTTTAATGTCGGCCGGATCAAGTGTTAACTGAACGAGGGTTCCGCCGTCGATGACGTTGGGTGCGAGTTCAAAACGAGAGTCTTTTGTTTTAGGAATGACAAATGATCCGCCCAAGCCGATCTCTGCATTCAAAAGCTTAATTGTGATCAGAATCTTCCCATCCAGAAAATTGAAGAGAGGTCCTTCAACTCCGGGAATCATGGGATTAATGGTAGTCTCTGCATGCACTGGGAGCGCTAAAAGAAGTGCCGCCAGCAGCGTGAAAGCGAGTTGTTTCATGAAATACATCCTGGTTTAAATTTTCGACTTAACCACTTATCGGATGCGGGATTTAGAAGGGTTAGAATGATTGGAGAGGGAGTGAGGGGCAAAATTTTCCTAGCCAGCCGGTCTCTAATCTTAAGAGCTGACCTAAAGAGAATCTATAAGCGTCGCTCTTTGTTTTATTTGATCGAATTGTCCGACGACGGCACTTTGCAGAAATCCTCTCATGGCCTCAGTTATATTTTTCTCATTAAACAGTTTGGCCAATAGCGGTCTAATGACTTCCACTAAATCATCGTAATCAAAAACAGCCTGGAATTTTTTGGGTTCTGATAAAAGTGCAACGATGTCTTCTAAATCTTTGCTAAATCGGGGGTCTTTAGCACCTCGGTTATAAAAAGCTTCCAGCTTTGAGGCTAGAAAATATGCTAAGGGAAGTATAAATATCGTTTGGCCGTTTGGGAGCTTCAATTCTTCTTTGTGTTTAAATCCACTTTTATAAAATTGATTGGAAAATCCTAAGACCTTTTCATCAAGTGGCATTATATCAACAGTTATGCCGAGGTATTTCCATCTGCAAATCGGTGCATCTTTTGTTAGGTCTGGGGAGAATTTAAGGCCTAGCAGCTTTTTACTAAAAACTGAATATTGAGCGGCTGAAAAAATCTCGATTATTACATCTACGTCATCAGTTGGTCTGATCTCATTGGCAGTATCTAAGTTTAAATACAAGGCAACGGTTGATCCGCCTACAAAAACAACATCTTTGTTAAGTTCTTGCAAGGCCTTCGCAACTTCTTGAATCATTTCTATATTGTGATCATTCATCCTAGAATTCTCTTCTTAAGTTCTTCTTTTGCTATTTCTTGTTCTCTAACTTTTCCTACTCGAAGTGAATCTATTAATGCCAACATTTCGTAAAGTTTCGAATCTGCAATGGCTGCATCAGGAGCTTTCTCGTAAAGGGGATCAATACTTTCTCCCTTCACCGTCCCATTCAAGTGAGGCCAGACGTATTTCTCTTCTGAAACGATTTTTGATTTCATTGGATTTGTACTATGTGAAGTAGGAATTCCTTTAGCAATTCTTCCTGGGTGAATTGGAAACGTGTATTTTACTGCGTTGACAATAAAGTCATAAATCGCATTTTTTGAAGGAACTCTTTTACTCTCATCAAGTAGTCCAGAGAAGACTAGTCTCTCTAATGCTTTAGAGACTTCTGATTGACTTAAAAATAAAGCAGACGCCAGCTCAATGACTTTCCACTCTTTCTTTTGGAGGATGATAATTTTTAACAGGATCACTAAATCTTGTGGCTTCATTCATTCATTATAACACCATTTATTCCAAATCGGAATATGGAATAAATAAAAGAAGGAAAGTTATTACAAGTACTTAAGCAGGGGGCGTGAATCCTTAATGAACCGCCGCATAGTCCTGCACATACTTCAAAAGCAGTGCTTGCTGAGCTGCCGGAACTTGGCCACCACCTCTAGGCATCGATCCATCATGAACGCGAGTGTAGAGTAAACTCTTAGCAGGGGTTGTGATGTTAATCCATTTCGCAATTTTCGCTTCTGTGCCAACACCATGACAGTTTAGACAACTATAGGGAGTCAGAACTTGTTGTTTGATTTGGGCGTAGGTTACGGGTGTTGGAGTCGGAGTAGGAGTAGGAGTAGGAGTAGGAGTAGGAGTAGGAGTAGGAGTAGGAACAGGAGTCGGAGTTGCCACCACTGAAAGTATGTAACTCCGGATAAGCTCTAAATCGCTCGTCGGTAATGGAGCGGCATTCTTCGGCATGGAACCATTTTCAACATCTTTAAAAAAGACACTGGCATCAGGGTTACCTGGCACGATCCATTTGTTGAGCTCTGCTGCTGTGGTCACATTCGCGTGACACCCTAAGCAATGTGGAGTGAGTATGGCGGACTTGATATTTTCAAAGGTGGCCACTTGGCCCAAGGGGAGCTGATTGTTGGCGCCCTTGGCCTGAAAAGCCAAGGTACTTTTTTTCCCACAAGAAGCGAGCATCAATAAAAGCACGATATATTTTTTCATCTCAACACCTCTCCTTATCATTAAGCTGCATAAGTTGAGGCTGTACTATTAGGCAGATGCCCCAGTTGGGGTGATAGGGCATATGTCTGAGGACAGAATGGGACCGGGAATGATGCGTTATTGAGGGTTGGTTTGGGAGTATTTTGATAAAAATTCGAAAAAAGATATTTGAAAATTTTATTTCGATGACTGCACACCGCAGGCAAGCTTCCGCCATTGCATTAAGGACTAGGATTTCTTTTCGATAGTATCCTTAAGTATACATTCTCTTGATTTTTCACTAAATATCTATAAAATGTATACTGAAGTTAACTTTTAAGTTAATTTCCCTGAGTTCATGCCGATAAGTATCCCGGAGGATACATGAAAGATCTTGTTTTAAACGACTCCAAAACCATTGGCACCACGATTAAGAGTCTTCGCTCAGAAATGAAAATTACCCAAGAAGAGCTGGCCAGCTACACTGGTCTCTCTCGAATTGGAGTAGTGAAACTTGAGAAAGAAGAAAATGATCTGAAGCTTTCAAGCCTTATTAAGATTGCAAATCTTTTAGGGTTTGAACTGGTTTTGCGAAAGAGATCTAGTAAATGAATAAGCTTATAGTCTACTACCAAGACAGAATAGTTGGATCTCTGATCTTTGATGAAGAGGAAAGATTAAGCTTCCAGTATGATAATTCATGGTTGTCTTACAAAGATAGATTCTCGCTTTCAATTGCGGTGCCTTTATCTGAAAAGATTTATGGCCACTTGGATACAAAGTCGTTCTTTGAAAACCTGCTACCTGAGGGGGAAATCAAGGACCTTATTGAAGCCCATGGAAAAACTAGTATTAGATCTGAATTTGGATTCTTAAAGGAGTTTGGTGGTGACTGTGCCGGAGCCTTCAAGATATTGCCTGAGACAATAAAAGCTTCTAAAAATAAGACGCAAAGAAAAGAATTAAAGCTTTCAACCATTTATAAATATCTAGTTGAAAAGAAAAGTCTTACCGATGAAATCTTAAACCATGAAGGTGGTAAGTTCTCTCTTGCCGGTGCTCAGGATAAGTTTGCGATCATTTATGAAGATCAGAAGATCTATCTTCCGCTAGATGGATCTCCTACCACACACATTATTAAGCCTCACGTTAGATACTTCAAGACCACCCATGATACTCCTTATAATGAATACTTCTGTATGAAGCTAGCAAAAGCTATTGGGCTTAATGTTCCGGAGGTTGATATCATCGAAGGTGATTTTCCACTATACATCATTGAAAGATTTGATCGGGTGATTAAAAAGGATGGAGACATTCTGAGACTTCATCAACAAGATTTTTGTCAGGCACAGGGAGTAACATCCCTCAAGAAATATGAGTCAGATGGCGGTCCCTCTTTCAAGAATAATTATAATCTCATAAAAAAACACAGCTCGGCTCCAATCCCAGACCTGAATCAACTTTTAAAGTGGTTTCTTTTTAATTTAGTCATAGGTAACAATGATTCTCATTCAAAGAATTTGGCGTTCTTGCAAAGTGATGACGGTATCAGGCTTTCACCTTTTTACGATCTACTTTCAACGTCTATTTACAAAGAGATTGGTCAAAACTTTGCCTTTAAGATTGGTGGGCAGTCATTATGGTTCAAACTTAAAGAGAGAATGTTTGACAGACTCGCAGGTGAGCTTGAGTTGAAAAATGATGTCATACCAAAGCTAGGCTTGAAGCTTTTTTCTGACATTGAGAAGAAATTACCTGAAGAAGTGAAGGCATTTAACAAGCGTTTTCCTGATGTTAAAACGGCTGCTATTGTCGAAAAAGAAATTCTTAAGAGAGTAACTTTCATTAAGACCACTTTTACCTTATAGATCAAGTCCACTGTAAGTCTGTAGTTGTTTGTTTCATTTTTAAAATTTCGAAAAATCCATGAAAGCCTAACCTTGATTCATTTCTCCTCATACCGTAGGTTCTACCATTTCAAATGAGGTGGATATGAATAATGCAGAGCTGTCGAAAATTGAGAATATGATCTACGTTGTCCGGGGACAAAAGGTCATGCTGGATTCAGATCTTGCAGATCTTTATGAAGTTGAAACAAAAGCCTTAAATCAAGCAGTGAGACGTAATTTGGACCGATTCCCGAAAGATTTTATGTTTCAGCTAACCTCCGAAGAGTACCTTCTTTTGAAGTCACAATTTGTGACTTCAAAAATGGGACGAGGTGGAAAGCAAAAGCTCCCCCTCGTCTTTACTGAAAATGGACTGGCGATGTTGTCTGGAGTGCTCAACTCAGCTCGGGCAGTTCAAGTCCATGTCGCAATAATGAGAATCTTTACTCGTCTTAGAAGCTTTTTAGCGATGGAGAATACATTGTCTGATAGGATTACGAAGTTAGAAGATGGAACAAATAAGCTTTTCAAGGTTGTTTTTGAGAGGCTTGATGCATTTGAGGATGAGACACCAATTCTAAAACCTAATCGAAAAAAATTGGTCTGAAGTCTAAAAATTAAATTCTATAATTAGGCTTACAAATAAAAGCAGGGCCTCAAGACCCTGCCTTCAAAAGAAAAAAAATTACTTCGTAACGAATCTTACAGAAACCTTGTTCACACCATTTTCTTGATAAGTTGATCCCACAAGATCACATTTGCCTGAAAGGTAGAAAGTAGGGATTCTGAACACACGGCTTTTTCCCATCGTTCCGCAAACAACATCTCCCTCAGCACTTTGATAGATGACATCGTCACCATTCATAGTCATACCTTCAATTTTCACTTTATCCGAGAAAATGTTACGGTATTGAGTTTGTGGAATAGTACGACAGTATCTTCCTGGGTAGCTTGGGCCTGGATAACGAGGACCTGGATACGGACGAGGGCCTGGACCTGGACCGTAGTATCCACCGCTGCAATCTTGAACCAAGACAGTCACTTGCTCATCAACGTTGATTTTAGCAAAGGCTTCTTTCATTTCAGTATCAACAATAAATTTAGTGTCAACCGCTGTAGAACCGCGAGTTGCTGGTAAGTTCGTCGAAAGGATTGTGACATCAGAAGCTTGTACAAAGGCACTTGAAGCAAGCACGATTGAAGCAATAAAAAGCGTTTTCATTTTAACTCCTAGTTAATTGATAGGAGCTACTTACATCGAAAGAGCTAAGTTTTTAAGGGCTTTCTTCGAGGAGTGAAAGATTTTCTAAGTCTTAACAGATTTGATTCAAGCGTTCTCAATGAGTTGACCCGCTACCCGGAAGGCTTTCTTTAGGCACATGACATATCTAAGTCTTTAGATTCTTTCTATGGGGCATTTTTTCTTCCTACTTTTGGGGGGCGGATCTTATTATTGGTCACAATGGGACGCCCGAGGAGAATATATGAAAAAATTGGTTACTGGATTTATACTACTTAATACCTTTTCGGCCTTTGCCGGTAATCTCTACTATTCAAATGGTCCCGCCAAAGGGGAAGAAGTCACCAAGGCATTAACTTATTTTGGAATTAATGACATCTGCTTTGTGGGAACTCCCACAGCCGCCAAAACAAGTCTCTATTTTATCCTCGATCATGATATTGAAAAGTCTGCAGTGTTCTCTCAAATCGACAAAAAGAAAGACGCTATTGTTTATGGATACGTTGATACCAATTGTACAGATGACGGAGGAAGTGAAGCGAGTTGCAGATCAATCAAGACCGCGAAACGTTGTCTCTAGTCCATAAGGAGTTGTTATGAAAAAAAGCTTATTGGTACTTTTGACCTTACTCTGTTTGTCGACTCTCACGTATGCAAATACTTCGCTCGGGCTAAAGTGCGAGAGTGAGCTAGAGTGGGTACTTGGTGGAGTGACCAGATCTATTACGGTTGATATTGATACGAAGGGAAATATCTTGTCTGGATCTTTTGACGGCGAGAAATATCGAACGTCGTCAAATAGTTTAATATGGTTTGATGGTCAGGAAGATCCTAGAAATCGCATTCCTGAATATGGCAGTTTTGAGTATTCTTTTAAAAATGTTGAACTAAAGAATTTAAAAGTGGGTCAAGAGATCGAAGTTACTGTTGAGGGGAGGGATTACCTCGCTTCCTTTCGAGAAGCTGCTCGCTGCAAAAGAATTCGCTAAGTTTGAGTTGGTCACTTCGCTTTTGTATAGGTTAAATCCAGTTTTATTTCATCCACCTGCGTGAGAGAATAAATAGTATTTATGAAGCTATTTTTCAC
>CANFNN010000115.1 GCA_947448095.1 Bacteriovoracaceae bacterium
AAAAGGATGGCGGTATCAGCGTAACCAATTGATATTACTATAAAAAGTAGCCATAGGGCCAAACCTATAATTAGGACAGCACCACTTAAGCATGCCCAAAGAATTGCTCCAAGAAGGCAACAGAGTATGAATAAAAATAAGGTCACGCGCATAGGGCTTAAAGTCCAAATATTTGGCAGGGTTATGTCTAGTTTATCACTTCATAATTCTTATTTGCATTACTTTATTACAGCCTCAAGGCATTCTCGTGGACAAAAATTCCTCCTAGGGCTATAAATCAGCAACACCTTTTGAATCTTTATTAAGATTTATTTTGCAATGTGACAGAGTAGTTCATGGATAAAGATTTTCTCAGTCAGATTGATAGACTTGATGAGTTGATAGTCGTTGATAAATTACTATCAGACGAAACTCTGATATGTGAATGTTTTTGCGTGAATGTCTCGGATATCAGGGAAACTTGCCGGCCATTAGGCGCAGTTGATCTGGGCGTTTTGCAGGATAGATTTAATCTCGGGCATGGTTGCCAGGGATGCTTAAAAGAATTTGATACGTGGGTAAGTAAAATATTTTAGTTGTTTAGTCTGAGGAGTTTCCAATGGCTTTTGAACGTTTGTTATTTGGTACTGCAGGTGTTCCTAACAGTACTGTGAAGAAGAACAACCCAGTTGAAGGCGTTAAGCGCATTCATGAACTAGGTCTTGATTGTATGCAACTTGAGTTCGCTCATGGTGTACGCATGAAAGAAGAGATTTCTTCAGCACTTCGTAAAGTCTCATACGAGCTGGGTGTTCCACTTACTTCTCATGGTCCTTACTACATCAATTTAAATGCTCGTGAACAAGACAAGATTGACTCATCAGTTGAGCGTATTATTCAGACAGCAAAGATTTCAGATCTTTGTGGAGCTGAATCAATGACTTTCCATGCTGCTTTCTACATGAAAGATTCTCCTTATGATGTTTTTGACTTGGTTGAAAAATCTCTTAACGTAATTGAAGAAAGACTTTCGCGTCTTGATATTGAAATTGAACTTCGTCCTGAACTTACTGGCAAGACTTCTCAGTTCGGTTCATTAGAGGAATTGATCAGTCTTTCAAAGTCTGTTACTAGCTGTAAGCCATGCATGGACTTCTCGCATCTTTATGCACGTACAGGATCAGTAAATGATTACAAAGGTTTCTGCGAAACGCTTGAAACCCTTAAGAGTGAGCTAGGTGCCAAGGCGCTTGAAGAGATGCACATTCATATTTCAGGAATTAGTTCAAACTCTAAGGGTGACTTAAAACACCTCAACCTTGAGAAGTCTAAATTCAATTGGAAAGAGTTGATGAAGGCACTTAAAGATATGGACTGTCGTGGGTATGTAGTTTGTAACTCGCCAAATTTAGAAGTGGATGCGGCGATGTTAAAGCAATATTACGTAGCTCTTTAAAAACAAATTTAAGTCGAATTTTAAAAGGCTCTGCATATTTGCAGGGCCTTTTTTATTTTAAGCAGATTTCAACCATTCTTGTGGGTTAAGAAGATCATGAAGATGGGCATCTTCACCTTGTTTGAGCCCGATGATGTAACAAAATCCATGATCGTGAGTTATTAGTAGTTTTTCAATCGATTGCTTCCAGGCAGACTTTATAACCAAAAAGAAACTATCGACGTCATTTTTCTCATCCAGCAAAGTATATTGGGCATGGGAATTTTCCACAGAAAAAATTGACCAATTGACCGGAACATCTAAGTCACCAAATGGAGTCGCGAAACGAAGAATTTGAGTTTGTGGGATAAACTCACCTTTTAAGAAATTCAAACCGTAATCATTGAGTTTTAACTCAAGACTAGATAATTCAACCTCACCACTTTTGTGTAGTTTTAGCGTTTCATCAAGTAAGAAGGTTACAAAGTCCTTATCAGACATAGAATATCTCCACTAACTTCATCGGTTTATTGGCCTGTTAACTTTATTCAAGTGGATTAATGGGCTCTAGGCTTTCGTGATAGGTCTTGATATTGCTCACATCAGAAATCAGCCACTTATTTTCAATCTGGACCATCTCAGCTATTTTTTTAACTTCAGAAGAGAATTGGGCTTTTTCATCAGTCTTAGTTAGGTAACTTACTGAATAAGTGATGAAACATTTTTTATCATGGCAGGATTTTGAGAGTATTTTGAAACTATCCATTTTTATATTTTTCATGTCCGCAAATTTTTCAAAGTCTTCTGGTGACATATTTTCAAAACTTTGGAGCATCTTGCCCGTCACTCTTTCTAGGACAAATTCACGATCAACCACTTGACCGATGCGAGAATCGACAAAATCTTTCAGTGCAGCCTCAGGACTGAGGTCGTTTTTCATACACGAACTAGCGATTAATATTAGTAACAAAACAATCAGTTTCATCTTAGCCTTTCTGGTTTGAAGCCCAACTCTTGAATGAGCTCATTGAATTCGGACCAGTTAAATACATTAAGCCCTTTCGTGCTCACACCAAATTTTATGCCAACGCCTGTTAAATCAATAGAGTGAGCAACAAGTTCCCCCTGCTGTTCAAAAAGGCGGCCTTTGAAATCAATAACTACCTTTAAGTCACCCGATTGACTCATGGGTTTAGAGAGTTTAATAAAGCATCCCTCCTCGTCCCAATTGGTCAGGTATCCAGAAAGGGTTGAGTCAGAATGAACTATGGAACAAGGAATTTCTTTAAGTATTGGATCAAATAAATCAGACGAAGAATAATTAGCATTGAGGCTCGCTAGGGCCAGGTAGTGACTATAAAGCTGATAAAGAAAATATGATATAACGGCATAAAAAAACAAGGCGATCACAATGATCTTATTAAATTCGATAAAAATTCCTTCAATAACTTTATAACTAACGATCAGAGTGCAAAAGGAATAGGCCGGAACCGACCATCGGTGATGCTTCCAGATGAGTAAGCCACACGTTATCATGGGAAAAATAGCATACCAAAACAGTTCAATACTTTTTTTCAAATAAGCCAGGGAAAAGGGAGAAAGGTGATGCCTATAAGCATACTGTAAATAAAGAAATATAAAGGAAAGACCCATAAAAAGAATTAAATTGAAAACGAGGACATCTTTTTTTTTTACTTTTAATGCTTCCATCTTATTTTTTCACCCTATAATACTATTATGTCTCATACTTTCTTAGAAATATCATCCATTTGTATTGCTTGTGATAATTGCCGATTGGTCTGTCCCGAAAATTCAGTTATCACTAATGGTGTGGATTACGCCATCGATGCTTGGAGCTGTACTCATTGTGGTCTATGCATCGAGGCATGCCCTGTTGATTGCATTAAAGAATCCAAAAACTAAATAACCTCTTCGACTATTGAGTTCCACCAAATTGATTTCCCACTCATTTTTTTAGCTGGTTGTTTTGAAATGATAATACATGGGTTTGAATCAAGCTCGAAAGAATCAGGTGCAAGATTGATGACTCGACTTGCTTTGGCGTTGTAGGAAAATTTTAAAAGATCTATTTTCCATGTTTTCATGGCTTTCTCCGTAACTAAAAATCTCAAAAACGGATGATTTGAATTAGAGGAATAAGTTTCTAGAATTCGAAAACAAGTTTCCCAGTAGCGATTTACCGTTCCAAAATCCCAATAATCGACATTTTCTAAAAGCAGCGCCGGAATCTGCTTAGCTTTAAAGGAACATACGCTCTCAAAGAATGAACTCACTCCCTTCACAGGAGAAAGCTGGGCCAGGTCAATGTATGAAATTCCAGTATAAGTTTCAATTTTTGAATTAGGAGCGATGTCTTTATTTTTGATGATCCCTTTCACTTCTCTGTTGGTATTAATCTCAAGAGCATTGTAACCAGAGCTTGAATTTACAAAATAGGAAAAGATGAGAGCAGCCGATTTAGAAAAAGGCTTTAAAATGTTTTCCATGTCTTCTTTTTTTAAATAAAAGAATTGATCCGCATTCAATATCAAAAGCTTCCCTTTATATTTCACCTCTGGGAGACTTGCAAGATTATGAACAGCACCACCAATATCTAAGATTTCGGGCTTTTCCCATAAGAAAACCACATCTTCGAAGATCGATTTAGATTTGCAAAATTGCTCAATCTCTTCGCCCATGAAATGCAAATTAATGTAAATCTTCTTTGCGCCTAGATAGCGAGCGTAAGCAACTTGTAATTCGAGAAGAGATTTTTCGAATACTGGCCATAGTACTTTTGGCAATTTCTCGCCAATTTTTCCCATTCGGGTGCCAAAGCCAGCTGCCAGAATTAGACAATGATCAATTTGCATAATAATTCTGAAAAAGTTTTGTTTTCAGCTCCGCATAGCGAGGATTATCCATCATGGTTCTTCGTATTTTTTCCATAGCGAAACCAATATATTTTAAATACCGGTCATCTTTTCGCCAGTTATAAATATAACAAAAACTTCCAACCGCTTTGAACACACGCTGGATTGTCATGTCCTGATAAAGGGATTCAAATTCCTCATAACTTTTCTGGCCATGAATAGATGGATCAAGATTTTCAAAATAGTAGCGTTTAAGTTTTTGTCGATTCTCTTCTTTTATATCGTAATAGCAGTCCTCTAAAAGAGAGACTAAATCATATTGAGGAATCCCCCAACGAGCATCTTGAAAATCAATAAAAATGTATTTATCATTTTTCACCATAATATTTCTCGAATGAAAATCTCTATGGGTAATGACCATTTTTTGATCTGCAAGTCTTTGCATAATTGGATTAAATAATTGCTCTAGGTCAGAAAGAAGTTCTTCATCCTGACACTTGTTAAAGAAATTGAAAAAATATTTGAACGTAAAGCGAGTCTCGTCCATAAACTTTTGATGATCAAATTTAAGCTGAAACAAATGAGAGTTTTTAACGGCCGTTTTAGGAATACGGTGAAGTTCGAGTAATTGATCAATAATCACTTTATAGATCTCAAACTCTTCCTCGGTGGTACGCAGTCCTGAAATATGGTGAAGCAAAGTAACATTGCCTAAATCCTCCTCGAGCAGGTAACCCCGGGTTAGGTTATGGTCGAGAATTTGAGGCACTCGAATATGATTTTGGGCCAGGAAATGCTGAACTGACATGAAGGGATGTTTTTCCATTTCTTCATCAAAAGGATTATCTAAACAAACAACATAACTGTCCTTGTTCGTAAAAATTCGATAATAGCGGCGAGTGGAGGCATCACCAGTTAACTTATCCACTTCTTCCAGCTTTTCATTACTTAAAATCTCTTTATCTTGAGTTTTGTTAAATAGCTCTTCAATAAAAAATCGCTCTGCTTGTTCTGGCTTCATTAAACTTCCCGGATTCGATTGATAAATGTATAGAAATTCTTACTTGATTCTTTTCTATGAATAACTTGTTCTTCGGATGTTGTCTTAATCAGGAATGCTTTAAATAAGGACTCTTCCCTATTTATTTGATTCACGTCACCCACCTGAAGAATAAAATCAGCAGTATTCCTGTTTTGCGCCTGCAACCACGATAGGTAGTACTCCCCATCAAATCCACTGCGAATAGTTAAGTGATGTGACCACTTGTGCACTTCCATTTTCTCATCGAGTGAAAGACGGCTCAGACCTATCATTTTTTCTAAACTCAAATATCCAATCGGAATGATGGTCTGCCTGGGATAGAGCATCTTTTCACTGCGAACTAATTCATAAGACAGAACACAGACCAGCATGCTTTCATTTTTTAAATATTTGGTTATCAGGCCGCTAGATAGGAAAATTTCTCCCTTTGGAAGAGAGAAATGTAAGGGCGCCTCTGAATCAATAATAGTGACCGTGCCCTTTTTTAATTTTTTAAAAAAGATCTCATTATTAGCAATAATATCGCTGATTAAATTTTCAACATACTTTTGAGTGACTTCATTTAAGCGAGATATTTTTATGCCAGGGCTATTTATAAATGGCATTTTAAGCGAGGCCAGCTGGTCTTCATAGTCCTGCGCACTCAGGGCACTATAGCCACTTCCAAGATCAATTTTCTTGCTCGACTTAAAGGGAACAATAAAGCTTGAGCATGATGCAAAAATAAATAACAAGGCAAAACAGAAAACCCCCGCCACAGGCAGGGGTTTCTTATTTAACAGGATTGAATAGTGATTAGAGTTCAGCTGCGACGTCACGACCGCTTTCTAGGTAATAAAGTGTAAAGCCAGCAAAAATCTTGTTCGCATCTTTTATTAAAGGACGATTGTTGTCCCAAATAAGTTTCCATTTTTTAGGAGTTTGGTAAACGCTATTTGAGATTAAACCTAAAGTGTCACCAGTTCTAATAAGGTACGGAAGACCTTGTGGGTTCCATACAAATTCTTCGGCCGGTGCCATGTATTTTAGATTCATGCCCGTTTTCATAACTGTGCTGCCTTTAAGGGAGTCACGATTATAATTAGCTAATTCCTTCCATTTTCCATAATCACCATAAAGCTTGAAAGCAATCATCATCAAAGTTTCATTCTTCTGAACTTGATATGTTTTTTCAGATCCAGCAGATGAATTATCTACGACCACTGGAGAATCTGTTTCTGAAATATTTGAAATCTCAGGTGTGTTTTCATCTGCCATCGGCGCATCAGCAACAATTGGCTCTTCTGCAGCAACTACGGCTTCATCAGCAACGACTGGTTCTTCATTTGGATTTTCAATGAATTCGTCAGCGTCTGAGAGTTCTACTTGAGGTGTTTCTTGACTGACTGGTTGAGCGGATTTAGAACCCGAACAGCCCACGAGGCCCATGCTTAAAATTACCAACCATGGTATTAGCTTCATTTTCACTCCCTGATAATGACAACAGATAAAGTGTATTATATCTGAAAAAGGAAGCGAGAGTGGAAAATATTGCTAAGTACCTAAAAATAAAAAAACATATCTTTTTGGTCAATTGAATCCCAGATACGTTTAACCAATCGGTCAAAATGTTCCTCGTTGTCGAGAAAATCCAACTCATCAGTATCAACGATTAAAGACTTGCCCAAATTGTAATTAGCATACCAATCATCGTAGTAGTGATTAAGACTAGTAAGGTAATCTACTGGGATGGCCTGTTCATAATCCCGACCACGCTGTTTAATACGCTCTTGGAGTTTAGGGACGGATCGTTTCAGAAAAATCATCAAAGTGGGTGGACTTAGATACTGGATCATGGATTCAAATAAAGTTCGGTAATTCTCATAATCCCGTGCATCAAGATTACCCTGCTCATATAGAGCTCGGGCAAAAATGTTGGCATCTTCATAGATAGAGCGGTCTTGAACACTTGATGCAGGCGCCGATTCGATCAGCTTGTGCGTGTTGAACCTATGAGTAAGGAAGTAGACCTGAAGAGGAAAAGACCAACGGCTCATGTCCTTATAAAAATCCGCTAAGTAAGGGTTGTCTGATACGGATTCAAAATGTGGCTTCCAGCCCAGGCGCTCCGAGAGCTTCTTAGTAAGCGTGGTTTTCCCGCTTCCAATATTTCCGGCAACGACCACAAACATTGGGTTCGCTACGCTGGACAAGCGCTGATAGGCCATATCTGACATGAGGGTCTCCTGAATTTGCATTTAAAAATGTTAGTATGAATCATGCCACAAAGCTTGACTCAATTGATCAAATTTTTATTTCTTTCTAGTACATTGAAGTTGTTGCGTTATTTACTTAGAATCTTTTGAGAGAATGAAATTACTACAATTTAAAATTATTTACCTCCTCCTATGTCTTGGATTATCCAATCAAATTTGGTCACAATCTTTGGTCGACGATGCTAATTTATCCATGGCGGCGGATGGCACAAGTGGTGCTTTTGCCGAAACAATAAAAATTATTTCTGGTTCAAAAAAAATATTTATTCTTACAAATAATAACCAGCAGCTTGGACCTGGAGATTTTATCTCTTTGGCATTGGACAACAAGCTTGCGGCGCGAGCAGTGGTCGCAAAAACCCACCAAGGCCAAGTAGGAATTAAAATACTCAAAATTTATTCTGTTTCTCAGTGGTCTAAACTTAAGCGAGATCTTGAGGTTCAAATTATCAAAGGTGACGACTCAACTTTCGGAAAAAAACCTGAAGTAAAAGTTGAAGAAGGATCTCTGGCTAAAATTAAATCGGAAGAAGATCTTTATACTGGTGACGTGGTGTCTGACGACGATCTAGGTGTGTTAGATGAAAATAAAAACCGTCACATCAAACCAGATAATCTCGTTTCTATCTTTGGTGCCTATTTTACTGCCAATGAAGTTTCTTCTCGAGGCGGGAAACCATTCAAGACGCCAATGTTTGGGCTTTCATGGGCCTATCAGTTTACGGATAATTATTTTATAGAAGGAGTCTATGGAAGGGCATTGTTAGATAACTATCCCTCTGACTCTACGTCGACTCTTGTGAATCAAATAGGGGTACGTTTAAAATATAATATCAAGGGTCCCTCTTATACTTTTTTTATGCCCTACGTGGGTTATCAAAGTT
>CANFNN010000116.1 GCA_947448095.1 Bacteriovoracaceae bacterium
ATCATTTCACCGCCACTACGGAAATTTCGCACATAAAATTCGTGCCTATACTTATATCAAAGCTCTCGGAGCTGATGGCGTGAGAAAAATGAGCCAAGTGGCCGTTCTCTCAGCTCGCTACTTACAAGTAAAACTGCAAACCAAGTATCCTCTTCTTCCATTGGGTGCTTCAGCGACTCCAAGAATGCATGAGTTTATTTTAACTTTTAGTCCTGAGACTTTTAAGAAGATTGAATCTGCAGGAGTGCCTAAAACGAATGCCGTGGCCCGTATTGGAAAACTCTTTTTAGATTTTGGTTTCCATGCACCAACAGTTGCTTTCCCTGAACAGTTTGGTTTAATGCTTGAGCCGACAGAAACTTATGGAAAAAAAGAGCTCGATCAATTTGCAGATGTTGTGACAACCATTCTTAATCTTGTTAACGAGCATCCAGAAGTTCTTAAAACAGTTCCTCACTTTACACCGATTGACCGCGTGGATGAATTGGCCGCGAATAAGAATCCATTCCTATCAGAAGCGATCACCAAAAATTTACCGGATATTATCAAAGACCGTGTCGAAGCCGAAACCCTTAGAAAATCTTCGCCACAAGACTTGTGCGCGATGATTGTGACTGCCCACCAGAATGTTTAGATCAAATGTCCTTCGCTCTAAAAAACTTAAAACTTTTTTAGAGCGAAAGTGTATTTAGTGTAATCAACGATACCCGGAATGGTTGTGGAATTCGGAAATTTAGAACTGCAAGCCACTTTAATTTTGACCTTTTGACCTGAGCCAAACTTACGAATGAGGTTTGCTGGAAATGACAAGTTTTCGGTAGTCCAAGTTCCTGCCTTATAGATGGCCAATTTCACTTCCCAACCAGAAAAACTTATCAGGGTATTAGGGGCATCAACAAAAATGCGATAGATCCCATTTTCGGAAAATGTATATTCTCCAGTTGCTACATCATAACTTCCATCGTTATGTTGGGTAGTATCACCCACAACATCTTCAAACTCCCCAGCCGCTGCTGAGTAATTAGTCGAGCAAGCAGTAAGAGAAAAATCAGTGGAGAGGCCCGCCACAAATCCGATATCTAACTGGTCAATTTTTGCTTTGATTGCACTAAAATTAGCATTCACATCACCGGACGAGATAGTTGTGCCTGAGGTAAATGTCGTAATGGTTACCGCCGCATAAGTCAGTGCCGAAGTAATAACAAGCCCGACCGCTAAACCTTGAAAAAACCGAGTTCTTTGCTTAAGGCTACTAATTCCACTCTTTAGACGTTCTTTCATATTATGGTCCCCACTTAGTCTGATTCCAAAGAGATTGGTCCCAGACGCCAATTTTTTTTGCAATAATCGTTGAATAAGGAGCTCCTGCACAAATGGCCGGCGCGATTAAAATATTAATAGCTGTTGTTGAAGATGCAAGATTGACCCCAGTAGATCCTCCACAGTTCGTAGCTCCCTGCCAGTCTCCAGGTCCGCTAAATCCCACAAAATAGATATTCCAGGTACCATCCGCAATACTCACACTATAGGGTGAAGAACTTAGTTCGATATCTGAATAGATCCCAGTGGAGGGATTTTCCACCCGAACAATTGCACCACCTGCAAATGCATTCGCCTCTTGCGCAGTAAAAGAGACAACAAGACTGCGAGAAGCAGGCTTGTTAGCACTACAGCCCAGCAAGAAAAGCGTGAACAAGGCGATCGAAAATAAATTGGAAATTCTTCCCATAAAAGCTTTATCGGAAGTCGCCTTAAAAGGATTAATCAAACAAAAGTAGTCGGGCTTGCAAGTCTCGTAATTTAAACTAATTTATTAGATAATAAAGGGGTGTCATTTAATAGCTTGGAATTCTTATTCTTTTTAGGCGCTTCACTACTTGTTTTTCAAGCGGCAAAGAAAAACATTCTTTTTAGTCAGATTTATATCACTCTCATATCTTTCATTTTCTACCTTGCAGGAGACCCCAGTTTTTTTCCCTATTTACTGGCACTAGGTCTGATGAATTTTGCTTTTGCCCGGGCCATTGTGTTTTTACCAGCACAGAAAAAGATTCTTCTCATCATCATTGTGGTAGTTGATTGTGCTTTTCTGCTTGGGGCTAAAGTTTATGGTCAAAGTTCACACTATTTTCCCTTAGGTGTAAGCTTTTTTACCTTTCAAATCTTAAGTTTTATTTTGGATATTTATTCTGCTCGCATCCCTTTTCCCAAAAATATTTGGCACTTCTTATCCTACATGTTTTTTTTCCCACACTTAATTGCAGGTCCTATTTGCAGGGCCGGCGGTTTAATGAAGCAGCTAGCAACTCCTTTTGGAACACCCAGTTTTGCTCAAGTGCGCTCCGGGTTCTATCTTATTAGCTTTGGACTACTCAAAAAAGCCGTGATTGCAGATACCATTGCTTCCAGAATTAATGAGGTATTTCACACCCCTCAGGGAACTCAGGGTATTCTCGCTTGGGGAGTAGTCATCTTCACTTATGGATGGCAAATCTACTTTGATTTTTCAGGCTATTCAGATATCGCAAGAGGAATAGGCAAGCTTTTTGGCCTGGACTTACCGCTGAATTTCTCATTCCCCTATTTTTCTCATTCTCTTCAGAATTTTTGGCGACGCTGGCATATGACGTTATCGTTATGGTTTCGTGATTTTGTGTATTTACCGTTAGGGGGTTCAAAAGAAAGTCCTCTGATCTATGTGACTGCCATTCTTATTACTTTCCTACTCTCATCAATATGGCATGGTCTTGGTCTAAATTATCTGATTTGGGGATTATGGCATGCATTTTGGCTCATCGTTTTTCATTTTTCCTTAAATAATTTTCCCATCGTTGTGAAACGTCTAATTACTTTATTTGTTATATTTTCTGGATGGCTCTTTTTCCGAAGCGAAAGTTTGGACCAAATTCAAGTCATCTTGGGTCTTGTCTTCACTTCTCCCTCTCAAACTTGGATCAATTCAATTTTAATAAAAAGCGATCTCATTTTTTTAAGTGCTGGAAGCCTCCTCGTTGAAATAGGGGCTTTTCAATTCAAGAAAAGATATCAAGCAATGTCTCTCTTGAAGACCGATGCGGTATGGCTGTTAGTAACTCTTTGTTCTTTGATTTTCCAGGCACCAATTAAGGAATTTATTTATGCCAGGTTTTAATCAATGAGAAGATATTTATTACTATTTGTTATTTTGGTAATCTCTATATTCACAATAAGACTCTCTTTCCAATGGGAAGGATTAAATTATCAATGGAAAAAGGAAAATTTCTGGCTTAGAAAAAGCAATACTCACTCGTTAAATAATATTCTGGTTCTGGGTGACTCGCGAATTTTCTACGCAATAAACCCTGACATCCTTAAAAAAAACCACCATGATATATCCTTCAATTTCGCCTTCCCCTCAATCTCTTTTACAAAACAGTATCTTCAAGCAGCAGGCAAATTAGTTTCAGCAAATGGGCATGTTTTCATTGGACTAACTCCTGAATCACTCACAAATTTTGAAACCGATCAGGGGATGACAAGTTACCAAAAAAATCGCCCCCTCCTTGTTGAACTAGGGATAAAATGGCTTCGGATTTATTGGCCGGGAATCGATTTAAACCTTTTCCTAAAAAGAGGAAAAGTCCCCCTTTTCCAAAACCCTCCTAAAGAAGGTTTAGAAACCTTTCATCCAAATGGCTGGATCGAAAACAAAAGTTCTATCAGCACGGACAATGGATCCATGGCAGCAAGTTATCATCATTTATTTAAGCAATTTAAAATTGAAGAAGAAATTGTCTCAAATCTTGAACAACAAGTGAAAAGCTGGACTAAACAGGGAATAAAAGTCACGGCGTTTTGGGCCTGTTTTGATGAAACCGTTTGTAAGGAAGAGGAATTGCCACTAGGCAATGGTATCAAAGAAAGGATCAATAAAAGACTAGAGGATTCCGGAGCGAAGATGATAGCACAACCAAAAGACACTTTTCATACTTTTGATGGAGATCATTTAATTGGTTCTGAAGCGGAACGCTTTACAAAAAGCCTTAAACAATTAGCTCAATGAATGGAAGACCCTTGCTGTAAGCGCTCAGAGGAAACAAGCGCACTCTGAAAGTGAGAAGGTTTTGGTAACTCTATCAAAAAAGTAGTGTGACCAGTATTGCCAACGTACTCTAAAGACCCACCGTGTTTCTCCACAATTCCCCGTGCCAATGCCAGTCCGAGCCCAGTGCCCTTACCTACTTCTTTGGTGGTAAAAAAAGCTTCCATCATTCGGCTCGCAGTTTCGGGTGGGATGCCACTGCCAGAATCTTTTATATACAGTTGGATGTCGTCTTTTGTTTCCTGAGTTGTAATCTCAATCCATTTATCTGGTAAAAATTCAATCGCATCAAAAGAATTGTTCAAAAGATTTAACAGCACCTGTTCAAGTTGAATCTTGTGCCCACGAATAGAAACATTTTGAGGTCCATAAAAGCGCAGACTGATCCCATGATTTTTCATTCTCTGACCACAAAAAGCCAACACATCATCAATCAAATTCTTAACCGTAAAATCTTCATTATTCACCCGTTCATCCTGGTGCACGAAATCTCTTACCCCTTGAACAGTTCGGTTAATTCTCTCCGAGGTATAAAGAATTTGCTCTAGACCATCAGTCACCTCTTGAATTCTAGCAGGGTCCTTATGGATCCGTAAAAGCTGAGTGGTTTTTGCTTGAATAATCGCCAAAGGATTATTTATTTCGTGCGCAATCCCTGCTGACATCATTCCTAATTCGGAATATTTTGATTGACCAAAAAAATGCTCATTTCTCTCTTTTAAAACGTGCTCACATTGCTTTTCTTGGCGCTCTTTTATCACTTCCATATAAAAGGCTACGGTCGATGCTCCAAGCCCAATGAAGACCATTAACTGAGCAAAGAGACCATAATCCAACCAACTTGATAATCGCCACAGGGGGTAGAAAAATCCCACCATAAATAACAGCCCTAAAAGAATGAACGACATATGACCCAAGATAGAAATATCCCGGTCCCCCATTTTTTTATAAATTTCCGTCGTGAGAAGACCACCCACAATTCCCAAACTCAGACAAAAGCCTGAGGTAAATACCACGAAGGGAAAACCATAACTGGCCAAGACAAGAGTGGCACATGCCCCAAAAGAAAGAATAATCACCTTCAGGCGGCGCTGAAGTTTTACGCCAGAGAGATCTTCGGCGAGTTGAAAGATGGCCTTAATCGGCCACACCCAGCCCAATAGCCCGAGCCCTACAACTTGCACGTTCGGAGAGCGAAAGATGTAAGAGATCACTGTCATGGAGGCCAGAGACCACCAGAATTCAGACAAATGCATAAACTCTTTAGACCTCAAGCGCCGCGAGATCGACCACGACACCGTCGCCATAAGGATGGAAACAAAGAGGGATAAGCTAAAGAGGATTTGAGTGTTCGTCTTCATAGCCTCTATTTTAGATGTAAGATTTGCCATTAAGGACCTGAATTTGATCTAAAGAGTGACCTCCTTTAATACTTTGAGATTCATAAGCTACTGGATAAACGATCTAAAAAACTTAAAGGTTTACTGACAGAATCAGTATAAGTTGGTAAAAATCGAACACATAAAAGAAAGGAATTTTGTCCCATGACGTTTAAACCACGCTGCACATTTGCCATTATTTCCCATCCCGATGCTGGTAAAACCACCATTACCGAAAAATTACTTTGGTTTGGTGGTGTCGTTCGTGAGGCCGGAATGGTGAAATCAAAATCGGGCGATTTTGCGAAATCAGACTGGATGGAACTTGAGCAGCAACGAGGAATTTCGATTACTTCTTCAGTTATGAGTTTTGAATATAACGACCGCGCTCTTCATCTTTTAGATACTCCAGGACATAAAGATTTCTCAGAAGATACTTACCGGACCCTGACTGCCGTTGAGTCAGTGCTGATGATGATCGATTCCGCTAAAGGGGTTGAGGCCCAGACGATTAAACTCATGGAAGTTTGTCGTATGCGTGACACACCGATTGTGACTTTCATGAACAAATTTGATCGTGAGTCCATGGATCCATTTGCTCTATTGGATAACATTGAATCTATTTTGAAAATTCAGTGTATCCCGATGACTTGGCCAGTTGGTAATGGAGTTGATTTTAAAGGTGTATACGATTTTAAAACCAAACAAATTCTGAGTTTCAAAAACTCTAAAGATCCTTTTACTCCAAGCTTTATCGACGCTTCGGATTTAGATTCGGCCGCCTTAAAAGAAGAAATTGGTCTTCCTCTGGCAGAAAAACTGAAAGAAGAACTAGAAATGGTTGAGACCCTCATTCCAGAGTTCTCTATGGAAGAGTATCAGGCAGGAATTCAGTCTCCAGTGTTTTTTGGATCAGCTCTAAAAAACTTTGGCGTCAAAGAAACGCTTGATCTGATCACACAAATTGCACCCACTCCCAAGCCTCGGGAAGCCGTTATGGCGCCGTATGATTCAAATGCCAAACGCATCATCATTGATCCCACAGATCCAGAGTTCACCGGCTTTATTTTTAAAATTCAGGCCAACATGGATCCCAAGCATCGTGACAGAATTTCCTTCATGCGTGTATGTTCCGGGAAGTTTTCCCGCAATGATAAAATCTTTCATATTCGATCGGGCAAAGAAATCCGAATCGCGACTCCCTTAATCTTTCAGGCACGAGACCGGGAGATTGCAGAAGAAGCTCTAGCGGGAGATATCATTGGTCTCTACGATACCGGCAAATATCAAATTGGCGACACCTTCTCGATGGGTAAAAAACTCATCAAGTACACCGGGATTCCAAGTTTCTCGCCTGAACTCTTTATGCGCGTAACTGCTAAAGACCCAATGAAAGCGAAGCATCTTGAAAAAGGGCTGACGCAGTTATCAGAGGAAGGTGCGACTCAACTTTTCATTCGCCGCATGACCAATGAAAAGATGCTCGGTGCTGTGGGTGCGCTTCAATTTGAAGTCGTGAAATTTCGCCTGGAATCTGAATATTCTGTTGAGGCCACTTATGAGCCTGTCGCTTGGGCCGGAGTCAGATGGCTAAAATTTCCAGATAAAAAGATGGAAGAAAAATTCGCTCACGAAAACTCTTCGGTCATTATGGAAGATAAAGAAAAAAGACTTTGTTTTGCCGTCAGGACAGAATGGGACTTAAGGCTTGCGATGGAAAAAAACCCAGAAGTAAAATTCTACAAAAACTCAGACTATATAGACTAAAAAAAAAGGGCCCTCTAAAGGGCCCTTTCTTTTAAAACGTAAGAAAGTATCGAACTACTGAACCTTGGCCTTGAACCAACATGTTGGACGAAGACCAATTTTATGACCTAAAGAACCATGACAAGTACCGGTTACTTCTGAGTTACGGTCAACGTTATCATTGAAGTTAACTTCGCAAAGAGAACCTTGGAAGTATGTATCAAGACGACACTGAGTTGCAGGGTGATTATCGTTAGTTACTGAAACAGCTGAGCGATCAGGAGTATCGAATTTAGCTGGAGTTGGCTGACTTCTAAGTGAAGCAAAAAGTTTTGCCACAGAATCACCGGCCATACCGCCACGAACACAAATTGCTTTATCTTCAGCAGATGACCAAGCTTTTGCACATGCAAGAGTTAAAGCTTCTGGAACATCCATACCGGCAACAACTGCAACGTTGTTATCGTTCAAGAAAGTACGACGAAGACATTTTAAGTTCGCAAAATAATCAGCTTGGCCTTCGTTAGAAGCCCATGTACTTGCGTAAGCAGAAGCTTTAGTTGGAGCTCCACCAATGTGGTGACCAATTTCGTGACAAACAACAAGTGACATACCATCTTCAGTGATTGCTTCATGACGAGCGAGACCACCAAACATGTTTACCATCCATGTATCGCCTGAACGTTGGGCGTAAGCATTTACAGTAGCATCATCCCAAGCGCGGTCGATAACAAGTTTTCCACCTTGTTGAGCAACGATTGGAGCGTAAAGAACTTCAACTCTTTCAATAGCGCTATTGAATTGAGCTTCAGTTAATCCACCAAATCTTTTAGCGTTTACTGAAATCTTCATGTTGTTTTCTGGAACAAATCCTTCGACACCAGACTCAGTACAAGACCAAGTTGGCTGAGACAGAGCGATAGCGGCGATAAGCAATCCTTGCTTTAAACTTTTCATAATTTCTCCTTAATCCATGGTGAAAGCTATTTCTGTTTTCAATTGTGACAGGTTTTGAAAAGGCGTCTACACCAACTGCTTGAAGTAAGAATATGTTGGATAGATCAAAATTATCGGCTAAAGAAGAAGGTACCAAAGGCTTAATGATAGAAAGGAAACTGGAACGCCCAGTCCCACCATCAGACTAGCAAGCCTTGGATGCAGCCCATAAGATGCAGCGAGTATGCTGGCGGTAATCATGGGGGCCATGGCAGATTCAAGCAGTGCAACTTCAAAAATTTCTCGAG
>CANFNN010000117.1 GCA_947448095.1 Bacteriovoracaceae bacterium
ATTAAAACCTATCAAGGTGGAATTTTAACTGCCGCCATTGATGATCACTTTGGCCCACTCTCCTACATTACCGCGGAAAGACCCTGCACCACTCTGTCACTGAACACGACTTTTCTTAAACCCTTCACAGAAAAGATGGGGTTTTGTATTATCGAGGCAGAAGTCCTGCAAAAAACAAAAGCTTTCATCTTCATGCGAGCAGTAGTGATGTCCCCCGAGGGCGACTTACTTGCTCACGCGGAATCTCATGTGGCGATTTTAAGAGATGACCAACTTCAAAAGGTAAATGCATGAAAAGTTTAATTTTTGATCTGCGGCAGAGGTTTTTAGAAAAAGCGATTAACTTCTATGGTCCCTTTGTGGGTGCAGGAGTGAAGCTGGAATCTATGTCTAAGGATTATCGCCAGGCCAAAGTCACCATGCCATTAAGATTCTACAACAAAAACTATATGGGCACTCAATTTGGGGGATCGCTTTATTCCATGGTTGACCCTTGGTACATGCTGATGCTGATAAAAAATCTGGGGAAAAATTATATTGTCTGGGATAAGGGAGCTACCATTCGCTTCAAAAAACCAGGCACGGGTAAAGTCCACGCCCATTTTCATCTCACTCAGGAAGTAATTGACGAGATCAAGGCGAACGTTGAAGAGAACACTAAGATGGATAAAATCTTTAAGGTCGAAATTCGAGACGATGCTGGGACACTGATCTGTGAAGTTGATAAAGTGGTGTATGTAAGAAAAAAAACTTAGGGGTAAAAATCCTGTCCATATTTAATTTGATGATACGACTGCATCAGGGAATCACGGATCACGTTGTAGAAGCATTTGTTTTCCCCACCAAACGGGTAAATTACGAGCGGTTTAAACAGGGATTCTTCATTAAGCCTCCATCCTTTGGGCAAACTTACTGAAGTGCTAGGATGTCCATCTGCAGTTGCATGCATGATCGCTTTTTCACCATTGGGACCATAAAGAAAAATCGCCCGATCATTAAAAACAAGTCTATGACATTTTTCAGTCACTACAAATGCCAATTGACCTGATTTTACTTTTGAGGGATCGCACTCTTTGGAATTTTTTGGAAGGCAATCTGCGGCCACAATTTTTGAGAGAGCGATCCATGAGTAATGATTAATATGTTCGATCTGTTTGCAACTCTCACCTACACAATCTGGCTGAGCTTGTGGTGACCTGATAAAACAGGATTGAGTAAATAAAATATGACGATCAGAATTTTTAACGTTTGGAAAACTAGGCTTGTAACTCTCCCACTTTTTATCAGAAATGGGATTTTCCCCTCCAGCAATCACAACGGTTAGCTTCTTTGCCATCAAAACTTCTTTTGCTATACCTTCTTGTATTGGGGGATTTAAGCAGACTTCCTGCATTGGCCAATTTGAATGCTGAGTCGAATAATGAACCTGAGCTTCCTCGCTTGTAGGAAGTTTTAAACAACTCGTTGTGAGAAATAAGATAAGAAAATAAAGTTTCATTAAGAGCGCCTTTCCGTTTTCATCAATTTATCCCAGAAAAGAAAATAGAGTCCGAAGTTTGAATTGAAATACTTATGATGATGACTGTGGTGAGTCGCGGTATTGACCCACTTATAGGGAAAGGCCCGCTTAATCTTTTGTGGCATAAGATCCACTCCCAGATGTCCTTTTAAATTATTCAAAAAAGAGATGAGTGAGAAAACGATCAGAACCGTGGTGTGAATCGGCATAAAAAATACCACTGGCACTATCCATGCTGCCTCAAAAAACGCCTCGATGGGATGAAACGAGTAAGTCGCAAGCGGCGTAGGATTAGTCGACACGTGGTGAGTCTGATGAGAGATCTTATAAAAGCGTGGGTGGTGAAAGGTTCGATGCATCCAATAGAAATAAGTATCATTAATCAGAATAACTACGGGTAGAGATAGGAAGAACCACCAAACAGGATAGTCATTTATGTTTTTATATAGCATTGTCAGTGGCTTTATTTTTGGATGCATAAAAAATGAAAAAATCAGACCAAAGATAATAACTGTAGAGAATGAATGTTTGATTTCATGCAGGATTTGCTTTTTTGAAATTTCTGAATTTTGGATCTGAAATTTTTTAAAAAATCCTGGGGCCAAACGAAAAATGAACAGATACGCCCCACCGGATAATAAAAAATACCTCAGCAATTGAATTGCTGATAATTTTGAAAATAAAAAGATCTCTTCCATGGACGACTAACTAAACAGCGTGAGCGGCCTGTTCATCTCCATGAGAATACAAAGACCAGCCTCGAGATTTTTTAGAAAAAGACATCTTTTCACCAGAGTCTAAAGTCCCCACCAGGCGTTTGCCGTCAGAGCTTTCACCAGCGATCGTGAAAAACTTAATCGATTGGGACCAGTCATTAAAACGTACTTTGAGGTTATTTTTTTTACCAGAAAGTCTCCAAACGCTGTCTAAACTAAACCAATGCATAGTCCACTCCTTGGATTCTGTTGTCAGTTCTCTACTGCCCTGTTAGAAATATCATACAAGATGAGTACAAATTTACCTAATAAATCATCGTCGCGAGCAGGACGATTTAAGAAAAAGTTAGTTCCTCAAGAAGCCCTTGAAAAGGAAGCCCCAGTCATTCAAGAGCGAATGACTCCGCTTCTTGAATTGTTTCATCAAGGTCAGCTTTCGCCCGCTGACTTCACCGCCAGCTATATCTTGTGTGTTCTCTCCTACCGCTATCCTGGTGCCTGGTTAGGCGCCAAACGCTCCGAGAAATTAACCAAGGATAACAAGCTTAGCTTTCCCCTTAGGGAACTGAATTTTCCCTTTGAGCCAAATATTGAAAAACGTCTAAAGGGTTTCAGCACTGTGGGCGAAGTCTTTGAGCATTTTGCTTTCAAATCTACTCCGCTCACTGTCAACCGCTCCATACTCAACTGGTCTACTGGAGAATATGGGCTTGAGCTAATGTTTCGCATCCCCAGACCCCAAGAAGTCCTGGATCAACAGAAATTCGCTCGCCGCTGCGTGACTGTGGTGCTGGAAAAAGAGCGGGCCAGTAAGTTCATCCTAGGAGAGCGTGATGCTTTAGGATTCACCATGCATGATCTCATTCATGCAGATCACTTTTATCACAACAACCAGTCTTTTCAAGGCCAGCTCGGCTTCTATGGATTTCTGGACTTTTGTATGAGCGAGAATCATTTTGAAGAGCTTCTAAAAATTCCGGGCTTTGAAGAGGAATTCGAATATTTGATTGCTGATATGAACGCTTATGCCATTCACTTAATGAAGTGCTTTAAGTCGGCCCTGACGCATTATCATTTTGAGGGTGAGTCTTTTTTTAGTCGCTGGATTTTAAAATTGAACCTAGCACCCAATGAGCTGAATGTTTTCACGAGTCTTAACGGTCCAGAGTATCACGACTCTCAAGACGAGGTCCTTTTGAATCTTCTGTCTCGCTATCAAGTCGAGCGAAAGCGCCACTTACCATAGAAGTATAAAGTCAGGGCCGTTCCTAAGTGCCAGACACTGTGGCCAGATAGCCAGCTTTCAGGATCACAAATCACTTTTAACTCATCCAACATGAAGAGGGCAAATGAAGCGAAAAGGGTTCCAAGCGCCAGATGCAGATCCCGCGCTTTCCAAAAAGCTTTCCCTTCGGCATACAACAACTCAGCAATCGCGATTCCAAAAATCACGACACACATGCTGACTTTGAACCACTTATCCAGTGAGTAAAAAGTTACCCAGAGACTGACTTGATAAATCAATAAGAGAACTACCAATGCTGGAGTAGAACTGACTCGTTTCACGAGCCATTTATAAAGCGCAAAAAAGCTCATCACTAAAACAATCCCAGCAAAATCCATCGCCATGGCAAATTCAAGAAAACTTCCATGAGCAAAATGACTGGAGAGACCAAGGATGATTAACGAGAGGACCCAGAGTTTTAATTCCTGGGATTTTTCTTTTACATTGATATAGAGAACGGCTGCAAAAATGAGATGAAATAAAGAGCTCCAAAAAGCCGAAGGCTGAGCAATCAGCACATCAAGATTAACGGCTTCACACCCACAGTTATCGGGTAGACAGAGAGCTCGAGGAAAAGCTGACCAAATATTCATTAGATTAAAAACCTGTTTTGAATTTCTTCCGTTATTTTTTCTGATCGCCCAGTTTTGAGATTAATCATGGTGTAAAGCATGATGCCGTCACAAGAAACTTTATCACTCTTCTTATTCACAATTTCAAATTCAACGATCACGTCACTTCCCTCAAAGTTTTTCACTTGAGTTGAGATTAGCATGATGTCGCCCATAACTAGAGGACGCTTAAAATTGAGCTCGGCCCTTTTCACTACGAAGCCGTAGCCCATGATCATGAATTCCTCCATGCTCATTTTATAGCAACGAACCATCTGATCATAACGGGCGGCCTGAATATAATCGAGATAATGAGAATTATGCACATGTTGAAACATGTCGATGTCGTCAGGACGAACAGCAATCTCAGAAGTAAAACGAGTGGTCATAGTTCAAAGATCGCAGAATTTTTTTCATTCTCACGCACTTCCACTTTAGTGATCCATGCGCGTTTGCCGTAAAGCGATTCAAGAATCTTACTGGCTTCTTGATAAACATAAAGAGCTGTCCCCTCCATTCCTGGGTTAGGCAGCACTCTTAACTGAATCGCCCCACGCTGATCAAGTGCTCTAAAGGCTTCGAGTTCAGGATCATCCTGAGCAATCAAAAAAGTATGATCAAAGATTTGATCGAGCCACTTTTTTAAATCCTTAAGACCACCAAAATCTACGACCCAGCCTTCTTTGGTGAGTTCAGAAGCCGCAAATTCAAAGTCAAAAGAACGGGAATATCCGTGCACAAAACGGCAATGGGACTCGGCCCGCCATTGTCTGTGGGTACAAGGGAAACCAGTAAAGCTTTTCGTTGATTTAAAATTTTTAGCATTCATAAGTTATTCATATCATAAATCTCATCCTATCGCACACGTTTATACGTGACAGTTTAGCTGTAAAATGTTGAATTTCTTCTTATGAAAGTCTTCCCTTTAGAAAAATCCTGGAACCAATTACTTGGTCAAGAACTAGAAAAGTCCTATATGCATGAGCTTATGACTTTTTTAGACAAAGAGGGCAAGTCTGGTAAGACTCTTTATCCACAGTCGCAAGATATTTTTGCGGCACTTAATCTCACGCCTTTTGATCAAGTCAAAGTGGTGATTTTAGGCCAAGACCCCTATCACGGTCCTAATCAGGCGCATGGCCTGTGTTTTTCGGTGAAGCCCGGAGTAAAGCCTCCTCCCTCGCTAGTGAATATTTTTAAAGAGTACAAAGAAGATCTCGGATTTCCTGTTCCAGATCATGGAAATCTTGCCGCCTGGGCCAAGCAGGGGGTGCTCCTGTTGAATAATGTGCTGACCGTGGAAGACGGAAAGGCCGGAAGTCACCACCTCAAAGGCTGGGAAGAGTTCACGAGTAAAATCATTGAACTATTAAACGAGAAAAAAGAAAATCTGGTTTTTATTCTTTGGGGCTCTCCGGCCCAGAAGAAAGCCCAAAAAGTGGACGCCACTAAACACTACATAATAAAGTCCGTGCACCCATCGCCCTTATCCAGCTACCGTGGATTTTTTGGATCCAAACCCTTTTCCCAAACCAATAGCTATCTAAAATCAAAAGGCATCTCTCCAATTGATTGGTCCCTCTAGAGCACACTTGAATTTTTTATAGGCATGGCGCATCCCCTAGTCACATTGTGGTATTAAATAGCATGAAAACTTTTATCCTGTTATTTTCGCTCTCAATCAGTGCTTTGGCGGCAGATTACAATTGCCGCGTAGACGGCGTAAAACTGGAGCTTCGAGGCGAGCTAGAGATGATAAGTCTCACTGTGAGAGATTCTCAGACTGGAGAATTCTATTATGACGGAATCGTCTCAGAGGTTTTGAAGGGAAATAACCGAACAGAATTAATGTTTGAAACAAAGTCTCATAATTTTCTTCAACTTCAATTTAAGACTACGGACTTAGATCAAGAAGCCGAAACCCTCTTCGGATTTGCTCGGGGCTGGTATGGGGCGGGATTTGTTGATTCAAGCCTTCGTTGCCAAAAAAAACTACCGAACTCTTTTCACAACCGCTAAATAAAACGGTCCCCAGCCAGTCGTATCTGGCAGGACCTGCCAACCAAACTCTGTAGGCTCACCAAAAGAAAAAGATTGATGAATCAGCTCAAAGCGTCCTGCTCTTTTTTGATAGAGCTTTTCAATGATGCCGTCATTTTCTAATTTTGAGAGAGCACAAGTCGAATACACAATAGTTCCGCCCACCTTGATTATATCGAGGGCCGAGGCAAGCATCGCAAACTGAGTGATCGCTATCGCCTTAGTCCTTCCAGGCGCCCACATGGCGAGTTCTTTCGAGTCTTCAAGTACATGCCTCTCAGAAGAACAGGGAGCATCGAGGAGAACTTTATCGTAGTTACTTTTTTGATAGAGACTCCACTTAGTGGCGTCATAGGAGGTGATGGTCAGATTTTTTTGTTCAGTCTTAGGAATATAGTCATCAAAGATGCGGTGAATCCGGGCGCGCCTCGCCGCCGAGCGGTCGTTAGATACTAAAAGCCCCTGGCCTTTGAGCTTCAGAGCACACAGAAAGCTCTTCCCACCAGGAGCTGCACACAGATCAACCACGCGCTCGCCAGGATGAATATCTAGGGCTTCCACAGGAAGAATACTAGCGGCATCTAGCAGATAGTAATTCATATAATCGTGATGAGTTTTTTCAGGACGAGCAAATGATTCTCTGACATCGTGATCAAAGGTGATTCCGTCAACAGTCAGGGGAACTTCAGGGAATTTATAATGAGCATAAGGGTTGGCAACAGCAACATGCTTTTTGGGTGCAAGCAGGGCTTCCTTTAAGCTAGGCCAGCGCTCGCCGTACATTTCTGAATAAAATGCTTCAAAGCCTTCCTGGCCTTTTAAAACTTTCATGATTTAACTATAACAGAGAGTTGAAAAAAGAAAAGACTCAGGCCTGTGACCTGAGTCTTTGAATGAAACTATCTAACTTGAATAACTGTGTTGGTTCCTGGAATGCGAACTGAAGCTGGTAGAGACAAGTTCATTGACTTAGTCACTGAAGGTCTACTTGAGTAATCAACTACGCGGCTATCACGGCCTAGGTAGATAAAATCCTCGCCCTTGATGAGACCAGATTGAATTTTTCCGTTATTCGCTTGGGCGACACGAATAGAGCCTTTTTGCATGATTTCTGAATCTCTGCGGTGAATTGGGTAAACTTCATTATCACGGTCAAGCTGAGCATCTGATTCAAATCCCCAAAAGCCCATACCTTCTGGCATTGACCAGTCGCCAAGACCAAATTTGATTGAAGTTTGAATCTGTTGAGAATCTGGAGTTTCAAAAAGAATTTTTGCCAACCCAGTTGTATAGGCGTCTCCCAGAGTCCCCATTCCCACGATACAAGAAAGCATGTGGATTTGAGCATCATGAGAAAACACTTTTTTGATGGCAGAGACTTTGGCCACAATTGCCGCCCATTCATTCACACCAGTGAGGCACTGAAATGAAGGGATGCGCGAGCTGTTTGACATAGAGTTAAACGAAAGCATTTCGTCTTTTGATACGGCACTATAGTACTGAGAGTAATTTGACTCATCAGAGTTTGAGGCAGCTGATCTCCAGCTTGAACATTCCATTGAGTCACGAGTTTTGGCATCTTTAGGAAACCACATTCCACCTGGAAGACCATGGGCATTTAAATTAATAATCCCAACTTTCTTACCAGTCTTAGTCGTGATCTCAACGATCTTTTCTAGAAACTCCTGTAAGTTCGTGAAGAAAATTGTGTAGTCGGTTTCGCTATTCTTTTGAACATAGGCTTCCTTGAGTGAAACACCTTCAGGGAGTACATAGACCTTCCAAGCATTGTTAGCTTCATAAGCGTGCTCTTTATTGTCTTTACGGTGAAATTTCCCGATACCAAATTCAGCGCCATTGATCGTAAGGTCTTGGGCAAAAGCATTAAGTGTCAGGGCCAGAGTCATGATAACAAAAATCAATTTCATGAGTTTTCCTCGTTGGTTTTAATACCAGATTTTTACCGTTTCCCAATAATAAGTAAAATACCTTTAACCCGCGGTAAGTAATTTTGAGTTAACACATTAGAACTTTGTCATATGGAGTCGCTATGACACCAACGTAGACAAAATACTTATGTGAGGACATTATAATCATGAGGTGCTTTATGAAAGTGATGACAATCATGCTTTCGGTATTTTTTACATTCAGTATAGGGGCCAAAACGATGAAAAAAGAAATTGC
>CANFNN010000118.1 GCA_947448095.1 Bacteriovoracaceae bacterium
ATTATGCATTCAAGTTCAAAGGGACCACGCCACTTCGTGACCTTACAAAATCGCTTGCACAATTCATCCATGGATTTGTCTCGAATCGTTACGGCGGTCCAGACTTTACCTAAATGCGTAGTTAATTGTTTTTTGATCGACACGTGACCAACCACATCGCCTTCCTGGTTGGATAATCCAATCAGGTTTATTTCTTGACCTTGAACAACTTCCTGGACCAAAAGAGGAAAACCCCATTCGGCAGCTATTTCACTGCCTTTTAATATCGCGGTCTCAATGTTGTAGACCATATAGGCTTTGTAGTATTTTCCTTTAACCATCGCCGGCAGCGTAATTTTATGTTTCAGTACTTCCACTAATTGCTCAATGCTTGCTACCACTTCAGTTTTCGGATGAAAGCAATTTATCTCTTTTGAGAGATTAGTTAGTTTATCTTTATTTCTTAATTCAAATTGATCACTTGTTGGGAGAAGCGTTTTAATATTCATGTCAGTGAGATATTGATTGTGCTTAATCATTAGCGGGATTTCTGCGTCCAAGCAGGGGATGATCATATCAAGCCCTTCTTTGGTTTTAATCTCTAGGATTGCATCTCGCATATTTTCCCAGCCTTTGGATGGATACGGCATGAGATAACTATTGGAAAAAATATTTTCCATATAGTTTCCTGGGTCGTGAACATCATAGCTTAGGCCAATAAGTGAATATTCTGGGTTTGATTCCAGCAGGCTTCTTGCTACTGCGACGCCAGGCCCTGGATTGTCGGTAGCGTTTATGCCTGAAATTCCGATTTTAGGATGGCTCATGAGATGAGTCCCAAGATTTTTAATTGAATGTTGAATTCGAGCACGTCTGTGAGTGCCTGTTCGTAGGGGATTTCGAAATGTTCTACAATTTTTTGAATGATTTCTTCTTGGCCTATTTTATCTTGCATCAATTCTAAAATGATTCTTCCCGGTTCATTTAATTGAAAACTGTCACCAGTTTGGGGATCGAACGCCATGCCTTTATTAGTCACGTGCAGAAAGCGAATTTCATTCATAGAACATCTCTTTTTGTTGTTATATTTCAATTATATAAGAGGGGATAATCGTGTCGATGCAATTCAGTTGTAGAACTATTTTCCATTGAGAGCTCTTTACTCAGATTTTTTTGGTTTTTTGACACGAAGAGTAACCATTGAAGCGCAAAATTCCATATTTACTTTCTATACTATTGACCTAAGATTAAATTGCAATTGAGTCGCAATTTGAATGGAATAACATTTATGATCCACTTTTTGATAATTCTTATTTCTTTCAGCACATTTGCTGACGAAAACTTAGAAACGATCCAAGTTTCTCATCAGGGAACTTCTAATACCCTGGTGGATTTTGTTCCTGGTGTGAAAACCCTAAAACAAAACGAACTTCGTAAACGTCGAGAAAGTACATTAGGTGATACCCTAAAAAATGAAGCGGGGATTCAGAGCTCTTCCTATGGACCAAATGCTTCTAGGCCCATCATTCGAGGCCTTGAGGGCGATCGTATTCGAGTTTTGCAAAATGGTTTGGGTGTACTGGATGCCTCCTCTCAAAGTGTTGATCATGCCGTTCCAATTGATACCCTAGTCATTGACTCAATTGAAATTGTTCGCGGTCCCATGAGTATGCTTTATGGAACGAGCGCTGTTGGAGGAGTGATTAATATCAACACCACTCGCATTCATTCCACTTTTGAAGAGGGTAGCATTCAAGAGCTTCAGGTTCAGGGAGACTCCTCTCAGGACGCTCTGAGTTCGGGGGCGAAAATTGATTATGGGGCGAATAAATGGATGGTGCACATTGATGGCGGCTACAGAAATGCCAATGATTTGCGCATTCCAGGAAATCAAAAGTCTTCTCGCTCAACTGCACCTGCAGGTGTACATGACGGAAAAGAAAAGTTGCCTAATAGTGGCAGTGTTCAAAAAACAGCGGCGCTAGGAGTTTCGAAAATTTTTGATCGCGGATTTTTGGGAATGTCGTACTACTTTTTTGACAATTATTACGGAACCGTCGCCCAAGACAATGTGGATATCAAAATGAAGCAAAATCGCGTTGAGCTTCATGGGGAATATCTTGTGAAAGGGGATTTACTCAAAAGCATTCGTTTGAAAACGGCCCAATCTGATTATGCCCATAAAGAGTTTGATACAGGGGTTGTAGGAACAACATTTAGTAACGAGGGAAATGAGACTCGTCTGGAATTCGTAACTGAATCCTTGGGTCTTAAGGGTATAAGTGGTTTTCAAAGTCAGATGTTTAACTTTAAGGCGGTTGGAACAGAAGCCTACTTGCCACCATCAAGAAATCAAGTTTTATCGGCGTTTACTCTTCAGGAATTCGCTCAAGAGAAAAATGTCTATTCTGTCGGTGGACGTTTTGAATCAGGCCATGTCTACAACCAGATGAGTCCTGGCAATAATAAAAACTTCAACGGCGTGAACGGCTCTTTAGGGCTTCGCCATAAATTTTCTGAAACTCACATGGGGCTAGCGAGTGTGAGTTACACCGAAAGATTACCCAACTTTCAGGAACTCTTTGCCAGTGGATTTCATGTGGCCTCAGGCACTTTTGAGCAAGGAAATAGTCAGTTAAAAAAAGAAAAAGCTTACGCCATCGATTTAGGTCTCAAGTACAACTCAGATGCGGTTCAAACGAACTTTAGTCTCTATGCTCAGCAGTTCAAAGATTACACTTCTCTTTTTTATACCAACACGCCTTCCACCCAGCCTGGAGTGAATATTTCAGAATTCAGACAGGTCAATGCTCTCTTTTACGGAGCTGAATTCGATGGGAAAAAGAAACTAGGGGAAACTCCCTTTAGTGTAATCACACGCGCCGATATTGTCCGGGCGAAGGATCAGGATTCTGGAAAAAATCTTCCCCGAATTTCTCCTCCACGCGTTACTCTTGGCTTTGAGATGGCCAAGGATAGATGGATTTGGGACGTCGAAGCCCAGTACAACTTTGAACAAACCCATAATGCTGCCAACGAAAAAAGAACTGACAGCTTCACGCTTGTTAACGCCGGTGTCATTTATGATTTAGTACAGAACAGCGGGAAATGGAGCTTTTTTGGAAGACTTAAAAACATCCTCAATCAAGAAGCCAGACTCCACACTTCAACTCTCAAAGAGATAGCACCTCTCGCCGGACGAAACGTCGTGGCAGGTGTGCAGTATTCCTTTTAAAGGCCTCGGCGATATTTACCTTTGTACTCATAGAGTAGTTTCTGATTTTCGATATCTTTTCTGATTTGTTCCTCTTGGTTTTGCTCTTTGAGCAGATTTCCACTCGTCGCACCACCAACAACTGATGAAGCTGGGGCTTCCATCTTTTGTTGTTCTACTTTTTCTTTTTGAGGTTTTTCTTTGCGTGTCTGCCTCATCCAGTCTTCACCGTTGGCGAATGCCGAAAGGGTAACCAAAGCACTAAGGGCAATTAAAGAGAAACTTCTCATACCAACCTCCTGATTCATTCAATCAGAGGAGCTGCAACACAGGTGCCTTGTGGGATATTTTCTAAGTCTTGAAATTTAGAGAAAAAGGAAAAAAAAAGCCACCCGAAGGTGGCTTTTTGGGAGTTAACTTATTCGCAGTTCAATTCCTCAGCAGTGTACACGGCCACTTCAAGCGTTTTACTTTCGACAGCTTTTTTTAGAGCGTCCAAATTATCTTGGGCCATTTTAGTTGCTTCAGCTGATTCTTTGCCCGCAATCATTAGTGCCAATTCCGGATTACAGATTTTCTTTTTAATCGCCCCTAAGACGAAAGCCTTGATGCCTTCTGCATTATCTTTATCAGGACGCTCACCTTTGCCAAAGAAGTTGGTCCAAGTGTTGGCAGTTTTCTCAGCGCTGGCAGCGTAAGCGGTTAAGCCTGAAACAGCTTCTTCAATTTGAGCAGAGACTTCAGCTGTTTTCCAAACCGGAGCACTTGCTGATTTTGTATCGATCACTAGATCAAGAGCTCGAGTCAAGCGTCCTTCCCAAAATGAAAAGGGATCACTTGTTGCATCTGATTTCGTGCATTCAGGAGATTTCACTGTCATCGATAATTTATCTGAACCTTGGTCCTCATCAGTACAAAACCAATTCAAATTCTTAGGCTGAATTCCTCTGTAGCCGTAAGAGATGGCCATTTTATCATACAGCCCGATGGCACTTAGGTAACGGTACGGACGACCAAGGTATTCCATGATAGATCGAGAGACAGATCCCTTATCGCCAGACTCATAGGCACCAAGGTTACCTTTGAAGTTGTGACGGAGACCCATGTTGTGACCAAGTTCATGTTCAAGCATTTCTGTGAAATATCCCGCCATGTATTTTTCAAAGGTTACACCTGCAGGGACAATTTCAAAACTATTTTTGATCATTGGATCTTCGAGTTCAGCTTTTTGGGCGTGAACGTTCATATCCAGATTCCCTAGCTTGATTGCAAATTGTGTTTTACTTCTCTTAGCGATTTCAGCAGATGCTGCTCGGTTAAAATTAGCTACGATGGCATTGGCCTCAGAGGTGCGGCCTTCTGCTATCAGTTTGCTGGCCGTCTGAGATAAGGCGAACCACTTAGTATAAAGACTAATAATCGTTGGTCCTTGAATCAGAACGTTTGCCGAAAGAGTCTCACCAGTAAATTGGTTGGCAATCGATGGGCCTAGGCCTCCGTAAGAAGCAATGTTATTTAAGTCCCATTCCATCACGTTGTAACGAATGTCTCCAGCGACAATCAATTCCGCTTTCTCATCAGAAGCATCAATAAATTCATAACTCAAAAGATCGCGGCCGATGATCTTAGTGAATTCACTATTCCAATTATCGAAGGCTTTTGCAAAAACGGGCTTAAATTGATCAGGCACATGTTTGATATAGTACTTCACAGTCTTACCAAAATCAGTGGTTGAAAAACGCGTGATTTTAGGTTCAGAGCTTCGCTCAGTTTTGAAAAATCCGACACCCTCAGTAGCAGGACGAGAGGTAAATGCAGGGTTAAAAGCCGAATTTAGTTTTAAATACCAACGAACAGTGAATTCAGTTTTAGGGGCTGCTTCCACATCAGTTGTTCCCACTGGAACCATGGTTGAAACAACGTCGAAAACTAAAGTCGATACAGAATAATCCATCGTTGTAGTTGCAGAAGAGGCTGAAACAAGTTTTGTGTAATCGCCAGTAGGATCAAGCATCTTGATTAAATCTAGACCTTTACCAATTGAGGCAAGATCCAGATACAAGGTGTCCATATTATCACTTACACCTAAGATAGGAATATAGATCAGTGCTTGTTGTTCTGACTCTTCATTACAATCTGAAGCACATCCCATCAATGCCAGAAAGAGATCATTACCATTGGCGGCAATGAGTGGTCTTACATGCAGAGGACTAAGGTCAGTCAGCTTCAGACCGCCCAGAGTGTCACTGGTTTTATCTGAGACCTTCGTAATGACTCCACCAAAAATACTTTGTTCACCCACCAAACCTGCAGGAAATCCAAGGACAAGTGACTTATCGGATGCTCTTGAAGCATTAAGTTTATTGCTAGGAACGTTTTTCACCATTTCTGAAGTTTGAGGAAGACTTTTCAGAAGGAGTTTCGCACTCGCAGAACTGGTGCCTAGGATCTTTCCGTCCATTTTATTTAGTAGTAGTTCTTGCTGAGACAAAACATGCAATTTGACGTTTTCATCTCCAATTTGCTGATTGACTGAAATCGCATTATTGGTGACATAGTTGCTTTTGTTCTTCTTGGATGATTTATTTTCCTTTTTTGACAAAAGAGGAATATTTCCGGTATCCACACAAGCCGTTGTGAGAACACTTAAGGCCAGAACAGATAACACAGACGATTTAATCTTTTTCACGGTATCTCCTATCAAGTTGAGTGAGGCGATAATATCTTCATTTGTCATTAAATAGTTTGGGCTAGATAAAACTTATAGGTTGAATACCCAAAATAAAGAGGACTGTAATTTTTACACCGCTCAGAGAAAACTACAAATGCCCTTGTCGGGCAGGTCTCAAAGGTGATTAAAGTCTCTCAAAATCTAGGAGCCCCAAATGAAGTTTCAATGCTTGTTAATTGGTCTCGCTTTCTCACTCACAGCACTTGCTGACGGGGTGAAAATTGATCAACTTGGCAAGGTTGCCGTTTTATCGGGATCCTCAAAAAGTAGCAGCGCCGAGGTCCTAGAGCTTATGGCGACTTCATATGAACTTGGTCTTAAAAATTCCCGCGGGACTGACATCTTTGCGAAAACCGAATACAGGCAAGGTCTTCGCACGTTTGTATCCTATAAAAATAAAAATTTAAGTAGTTCTAGGGATGCCGCCTTTACAGTTATTTACCAAGTTGCTCTCAAGGGCAAAAGCGGGGATATAACAGTTGATTCAGAGGCTGAGTTTGTGACAGTTAAGGGCAAGGCGGCGAATGTTCTCATGGGTGCACTTATTTCGTCGATTGGTGTTGATCGAAATGGCCCCCTTGGTGTTGGCCTGGTTCAAACCAAATCAGGAAGAATCATGTGTAGTAAGGTTGTGGCACCACGTGCCGTTGCAACTTGTACTTTGGCACTATAATTAATCATATGACTAAATTACTTCTTTTCATGCTGCTTTTACCTTTTACTGTTAATGCTGGCTCTTTTGAGTTGGATCAGTATCCAGAAGATCGAGACTATACTTCTGCTGACCATGGTATGCGGCCATATCGTGCCTTGTCCCTGTATAAGACCGGTACCTTTACTCTAACCTTTGATGATGGTCCCCATCCTACTAGAACCGCCAAAATGCTAGATGTTTTAAAAAAACACGACGTGAAGGCGATTTTCTTTGTTCTGACTTCTCAAATTAATGAGGAAACATACCCTCTCATTAAACGTATGTTGGATGAAGGTCATTTGGTTGGCTCTCATGGTGTGACTCATGACAGGGCAAGAGATCTTGATCAAGCCGCATGGAAGGCTAAAATTAAGCAATCTTTTTTAGACCTCGCCCAATGGTATAAGCTGGCCGGTCATGAATTCACGAAGCATTATTACCGTTTTCCGTATGGTGATTATGGAACAAGAACTGATTATCATCACATCAACGCTCTCAAGCAGGTGTCTCAAGAACTGATGGGGGATAACTGCATCAACATGGCCTTCTGGGATGTTGATACCGCCGACTGGGTTCCAGGCATGACTTCGCAGGAAATCGCCAATAACATCATCGTAAACAACGAAGGTGGCACTTATATTGATTTCAAAAAAGTGGGAGCGACTTACGTCAAAAATCCCATTCCTTTAAACAATCCTCCCGCAGGTGGAGTTGTTTTGCAGCATGATGTGCATGAAGCATCAATTGAAGGAACAGACCTATTTATTCAATATGCCAAGGCCCGTGGTTTGCGCTTACCACGAATTGATGACGTGGAAGAATTTCGAATTACTAAAAACTGTCGATTGTAAGTCGTATTAAATGGCCTTATAAAATGCCAGGTATCTTTTCATCACGTGGCGTGGATAGTCTTTAGGCCACACGTGTTTTCCAAGAGCAACTTTAACTGATTTAGGACCCATGTTATAAGCAGCAAGATAGAGCTGCCCATGATTATCAAATTTTTCTCTTAGCCATGCCAAGTAAGCAGTTCCTAATTTAATGTTAGCTACTGGATCTCTCAGAGTAGCTTCTCCATTCCATTTAGATTTTATCAATTCAGACATCCATTTTCCGGTTGCTGGACGTATTTGCATCATACCAATTTCTCCTACAGGGCCAATTGCCAAAGGATTAAAGCTGGATTCGCCTGAAATAACGGCCATGACAAAGTAGGGATCCATACCATGTTTGATCGATTCTTTAATGATTGCGTTTGAGACAGCTTTTGCCTGAAATTTATATTTCTTAGGAAGACGTTTCGTAATGGTTGCGAGAATGTTTTTCTCAATTCCTTCGTGCTTTTCAAAGGTAGAAACAATGCTCTTTTTATAACGCTTACCAAGTAGCTCACGAGCATGATCCACACGTTTGATACTCGCAAGACTTCTTGAGATATCAATCTTTGCGTGAGCGATTGAGTTTAGGGCAATAAAAATGAGAATTAAAATGTATGTTTTCATACATGTCTAAAAGCAAGGACTATGCCAAAAACCAAGATTCTAAGCTCCCGTAATTGGCCAAAACAGTGAGGGAAGATTGGGCAGTGATGAATATTTAGTCATCAGTTATTGAGAAATCAGTAGTTTGGGCTACTTTGCGACTCTGCCTTCATTTCAGTTGCTTGAGTCATCTCTAGTTCAGGTGCCAAGAGGTCAGTAGTTGATTTAACCAAGGCCGAA
>CANFNN010000119.1 GCA_947448095.1 Bacteriovoracaceae bacterium
GTGAGGTTACCTGAGTTCTTTTCTAGTTCATCATCTGTCATTTTTCCCCACTGAGTTTTAATCTCACCTTTAATTTCTTTCCATTTGCCCTTGATCATTTGTTCATTAAACATTTTGTCATCCTTTGTTGTTACCAATGCTTATTTTTGTTGCAGGAATCGCACCAATTATTCACCTCTCTAATTTAGCTAGTTAGAACAATCAATGGGGCATGAGCGTGGTGATCGTGTCACAAAGACCCGTTGTGGTTGTATTTGTTAGCAGCGTAGTTGGATCGAATCTTGCAATGCTTAATTCATCCGATTGGACTTTAGCTAGGTGATACTTCGTTGTATTTTATCTCATGAAGAAACAGCCCATTTGGAGCCGCTACTTTCCAAATGCGCTTTTCTTTTTTGGGACCGTGAAGCAGATGAAGAAATTCTTTCGGCGTAAGCTTCCCGCTCCCCACCATCCAGAGTGCACTCATGATGTGCCTGATCATTTGTTTTAAAAAACCATTGCCCTCAATTTTTAGCTGATAGCAATGAATGAGCTCTGTGGGCAGGAGAAAAAGTTCTGAGTCCGAAAAAACGGAGTGTGGGTTTATTTCAGTTAATTCACAAACAGTGATCTCTCTGATGGTGCTTTTGACATTGCTTCCGGCGTAGCAGAAGTTTTGAAAATTCTGTGTCCCAAGAATTTCCCGTACACAGATGATCATAGAATCAACATTTAGGGGAAGGGAGAAATTGGAGATAAATCTTCGCTCCTCTAACGTCACATTTCTTTTATTGGTAAAATAATAGCGATACTCTTTAGACAGTGGATCAGAGGCGGGTTTAAAGTTTCCTGAGCAAGGCATAACATTAAGGCATCTGATTTGTGCCGGAAGCAGTTGGTTGATTGAATTTGTAAACGTCGTGCAATCGATTGTGTTTTGGGAAGTGATTTTTACCAATTGCTCCATGGCATGAACCCCAGTGTCGGTTCTCGAGGCTCCCATGGTGGTGACTTTACCCTCAATAATTTTTTGGATCGCCAGATTGAAATCATTTTGAATTGAGGGGATATCTTTTTGCCATTGAAAGCCAGCGTATCCCGTTCCATCGTATTGAATCGTGGCCTTATAGTAATGCATGTTTTTTAAGCTCAGAAAATAGTTGGTAAAACCTAAAACATCTTTGAGGGTGAGGATAGCTTACTGGGAGTGTGAAAAGTTAGCAATTAGGTTTTCAACGGGAAAATGAACTTTAGGGTGATCCCAGAGGAATGATTTGTTTCGTACTCAGCCTTTGCACCCATGGCGCGCATGTTCTCTTTAATGATCATGACTCCGGTGGCATGGGGCAGAAGGCGATCAATTTTTTCGGACTGTTGAAATCCTTCTCCATTATCACTAATCTCAACGATTAGATGCTGATTTTTTAAGAGTAAATTGATTGCAATTTCGGTCGATTTTGCGTTTTGAGAGTTCTCAACTGCATTCTCAAGGGCCTGATATAGCAAATCCTTATCTATTTCGATTGAGGCGGTGTTTGCCCATTGGTGATTAGGAGCATTCATTTTTATGACGACGTCATTAAAAAGATTGTTTAGTTTTTGACTCTTGGAATTGATAAAAGCATAAAGTTCATCTTGATTCAAAATTTCAAATGGCTTTTGACCAATTGATTCAAGATGAAAATCTTTATAAAGGCTTTTTACAAGTTCATTTATCCTCTCGATGTTGGCATCGACTTTTTCGCAGGGAGGAGGAGTGCCCTGCTTGTACTTTCTGATTAGGCAGTACAGATTCATTAGCTTGTTATTCAGGTCATGGATCGCAAAGGTGTAAGCGTTCATAGAGAAATGATATTCCAAAGGAAATATGTGGTCACCTTTTTTTGACGATTGCTTATAATTAAGTTACTTAACTATATGAATAATTTTTCTTCTTCTATTGTTCGCGCAGTGCGCAAGTATCATGAAATTAAGCAAATTGATTTTGCTCCGCTTTTGGCGACAACTCAGTCTGCTCTTTCAAAAATTGAAGCTGGTCATCTCGAACTGAGTGCCACCCAATGGCTTTCTGTTTGTGATAGGTTTACTCTCGATCCAAGATCCATTTTTACCGGCAAAATTGAAAATCTAGGGGAACGTAAACTCAAGGTTGAGTCAGTAGATCACGTCGGTGGATTTGATATTCCAGATAATTACTCCTACCTTATGGGTTCTTCTGTAAGAACGGCCTATCCCTTTTTAAAGTTTATGCGTCTTCGCATAGGGGAGAAGCGTTTTGAGAGTTTTCTGAAATCAACTGGCTTTGATAAGGATTATTTTGTCATAATGAATAATCCACTTAATCTGAAATTTATTGAGCATATGGTTCTCTTTCTCATGTCTGAAGGATGTTTAAGTCTCGATCATGTGGGAAGTATTATTGAGCTTGGACAATTTAAGGATATCCATTCCTCGCTAGTCACGGAATTTGGTCATACCCAAGGTCTAGACGGCGCCACTAAGAAACTTCTTTCAAAAGTAAAATCAACTTACGAGCAAAATACTTCTTATGAATTCCTAGGGGACAAAGAATATGTTGTGGCCCGGGATCAGGATTTTTTAAAAGACTTAAAACTAAGTGAAGAGTTCAACGAATTTCGAAAGCGCTACAATCTCTCTCATTTTCAAGCCCTTGGCGATTTTATGACAACTGGAGAGAATAAGTTTAAAATGAAATCAACCAATGAGGGTTGGCTCATAGTAAAAGCAGCCTAGGAGAGCTTCATGAATCTGGTTTGTATTCACGGGAATAGTTTAGACTCAACAATTTATGATTCAATCAACGTCGACGGCTTTCAAAAAATAACTCTTAATCTTCCTGGCCATGGTGGGCGAGAGCTTGGAAACGTAAAATCATTTTTGGATTTTGTTGATGTTATTTATAACGACATTGCCCCTTTAAAAGATGTGGTTCTATTAGGCTCATCTCTTGGTGGCCACATCGTTCATCATCTCTTGAATAGAATGAAACCACTGGCAGTGATTACGATCAGCTCTCCGCCTTTAAATTTAGAGACTGTTGGCAAGGCTTTTGCGCCGAATTCTGTCGGCCAGTTGCTCTTTCAAGCCGAAATTTCACCCGCGGAAGCCATGATTTTAGGGGACTCTATGTTGAGTCTAAGAAAAGATCTTGTGCCACGATTATCGGCCATGATTGAGGCCACGGAGCCTCAGGCCAGAGGCATCATTGCAGGCAGTCTTATGAAGGCCGAATTTTTAGATGAAGTGGAACTGCTGAAAAACTTCGCTGGACCTAAAATATTGGTTGTTCCCACAATGGATGGGTTCGTAAATAAAGACTATATGAAATCATGTGAGTATGTCCGAGTGGTTGAACTCGAGGGGAATCACATTCTTTCTTGGGATAATTCACTGGCGGTGAATGATCTTTTAGGCCGCGAGTTGGGCAAGCTTCAAAAACGCATTTGATTTCTACATTCCAAAAAGAATATTTTTTTCTTAGATAGTTGAAAGTGGCTTAGGGATGTTGATCAGGAAATAGTCATTTTTGTTATTCTTTGATTGTAATATTTCTGTCACTCCTAGTGGAAGCCCAAAAATAGAGGCAAGTCCTGAGCTGATGCCACTCTTATAATGTCTGAGAGCATTGCTTGAGACATTATGGGTTTTATAGAGTTCTTTAAATTCTTCTTTAAGTTCACATTCAAGAAGTAATTTCTCTTCTTTGCGATTTATAAATTGATAATTATAAGATTTATCAAATTGTTTGATTTTATCAGTGAAAAATTCTTCGTAAAAATCTACCCTTGGTATCATTCCAGGGCGACCAAAGTTAAACCTTTTATTTAAGTTTATGATGCCCTTTTGCCCGCAGCCTTTCATGAATTCTAAATTGTCAGTAAATTTCTCTACAAGGTCTAAATAGTCCACAATAAGCTTAAAGGGAATATCGAGTTCTGGATAAAGAAGGATGGTTTTAGGAACCTGAAGTCTTCTGAAAATGAGATCATTTAGCCACTCAAGTCCCTCATCATCTAGGCCTGAGACAAAATTTATGAGAGTTTGAACCCGGCTATTTTTTTCTACTTGGTAGTGGTCTGGTAGGATTGGATGCTCGTTTAAATAATTTCGAGCAAAGACCTTAGCATCAAATTTTTCAGAGAAAGCATTCTCTAAATCCAGTCCATAGCGTTCGCAAAAATTCATGGCAAGTTTGAGTGGGAAATTTTGCGGATGAAGAAGATATTTTTCGGCTTCTTTTTGAGTCATGCCGAAGCTTTCAACATAATCATCCCACTTAAGATTAAGTGCACTTTGGATGGCCTTGGCATTATTCAGAAAATTTGACTCACTCAGCATTAGTTAAAATTAGCTTATTCAATTTCAGAAGTAAATGTCGCTCGGGATTGCGTTTGGTCGCCCAAGTACTAGTATACACATTCCAGTTTTTAACTCTTTGTCTTGGCCAGACAAGGCCAATTTAAGGCCTATGATACTTAAATGATGAACCGCTTTCATTACCTGAAATCGAAGTATCCCGGAGTCCTGCTTTTAGGCTGCATCTCTTTTTTTACCGATATCGCGAGTGAAATGCTCTATCCGATAACTCCCATTTTTTTAACCACGATTCTCGGATCTTCAATGACCAACGTCGGTCTGATTGAGGGCATCGCTGAGGGAGTGTCGAGCTTACTTAAGACCTATACGGGATTTTGGTCGGACCGGATCTCCAAGAGAAAACCCTTTATCTTTTTGGGTTATTTTTTATCGGCGATTAGTCGGCCTTTGATTGGTCTTTCCACTTTGCCGCTGCAAGTTCTGGGCGCCAGAGTGACGGACCGAGTGGGTAAGGGTCTGCGAACTGCTCCTCGAGATGCTCTGATTGCAGATATGGTGGAGCCGGCCGAACGGGGACTTGCCTTTGGTTGGCACCGCGCACTTGATACTTTAGGTGCAGTCGCAGGACCTCTTCTGACGCTAGTTCTTTTAAAATACTTCACAGACCTTCGGCATGCTTATTTTTATGCCCTCATCCCAGGTTTGTTATCTGTGGCGTTTATCTTCTTTCTCAAAGAACCTATTCGCCTTGATCGGATTGTGGCCCAAAAGTTTTCCTTCCAGTGGAAAAATTTAAATCACGAATATAAGGTTTTTATCATTGGATGGACGCTGTTTTGCCTCACTAATTCCAGTGATGCCTTCTTAATTCTCAAAATGAAAGATGGGGGAGTTGAGTTTAGTGAAATCATTTTATTGTATGCTTGGTATAATTTAGTTTACGCATTGTTTAGTCCGTACTTAGGAAACCTCTCTGATCATTTGGGAGTGAAGAAGATTCTTTTGATGGGGCTTACACTTTTTACGATTGTCTATGTGGGCTTTGCCTATTCGACTCATAAATATCAGTTTGCTGTTCTTCTTGCTCTCTACGGAATTTATATGGCGGCAACCGAAGGAGTGAGTAAGGCCTATGTGAGTAAGCTCACAAGTCCAGACACTCGTGCCACGGCCTTAGGTCTTCTGGGAACTTTTTCAGGAATGGCGCAGATATTTGCAAGCCTTGTGACCGGGATTCTTTGGGACCATTACGGCGCCACTGTAGCACTGCTGTTTTCGTGTCTAGGGAGTTTAGCTCTCATCCTGCTGTTAAGTCTTTCTGGTAAGATGAAATAGTGGATTCTCTTTTTACTTTTGGCCCTTGCATGTATAATGAGAAAAAGATGAGGTCCTATGGAAGTGACACTAGAAAAAAAACTCGAGCTAATTAATAAGATTGAATTCTTTTCTCGCTTTGATGAGTCGGATAAAGTCACCATGGCCAACATGGCAACTTTTGAAAAATATCAGCCAGGTGATAAGCTGATCAAGCAAAATACCAGCAATACGCATTTGTTTTTTATTATCAACGGCAACGTCGATATTGTGATTGATTATAAGATTGTGGTTTCGTTATGTGGCGGTGGCCACGTTTTTGGGGAAATGAGTTTTGTCGACTATAGCCCAACGAGCGCCAGTGTGGTGGCGAACACCAAAGTCGTGGCGATGCTTTTTGATACTGGTAAAATTAACTTAATGATTGAACCCATTCATTATAAACTGCGAATGGATATTTACCGCTCTTGTGCTGAAATTCTTGCCCGAAGGCTCATTCATACCAATTCTATTGCTAAGGCCTATATCCAAAATGAAAAATTAGATGATGTGGCACTGACGGAAGATTAGATCAGCTTTTTATCTCTTTTCTCCATACTTCTTCAGCACTCTTGATGTAGCCTGTGCCTCAACCGAGGATGGGGAATGAATTTTTTATTTAAAACGGCCCTGTTCTTCGTGATGATTTTTTTTGTTGCCTGTAATGCTTCAAACTCCTCTAATCAAGTTCCCACTCAATCGGGCTTACCCATAAACCCCTCAGATCCTAATGGCCTTAAAACCTATTCTTACTCTGATCGCGCTTTCCCGGATGATAACATTTGGAATACGGATATCTCTCAAGCTGAAGTGGATCCGAATTCTGCCACCTATATTAATTCACTAGGAAGCACCGGAACTCTTCATGCTGATTTTGGAACTGTGTGGGCGGGAGAAAAACTGGGCATCCCCGTCAACGTTGTTCACGCCAATCAACCGAAAGTGCCAGTATCTTTTACCTACGCTGAGTGGAGTGATAACGGTCCTTATCCGATTCCAGCTGATGCTGTTATTCAGCACGCTCAGGACTCAACCGGGGATCGGCATTTAAGTGTGGTGGATGTGGATAATGGTTTGTTGTATGAAATTTACCGGGCGTTTCCCGATGGAAATGGGGGATGGACGGGAGACTCTGGTGCCATTTTTGATTTAAAAACCAATCATCAGCGCCCGGATAATTGGACCTCGGCCGATGCCGCAGGTCTTCCGATTTTTCCTTCACTCGTTCGCTATGATGAAGTCGTGCTTCAAGGAGAGATTCGCCATGCCCTGAGAGTCACTGCTAATCAAACCAGAAAGGCCTATGTTTATCCCGCCACCCATCAAGCGAGTACTTTGACTTCAACTAATCTTCCGCCCATGGGAGCGAGGCTTCGCCTCAAAGCAAATTACGACATCTCAAGCTTTTCTCCGCATGTTCAAGTGATTCTTCGGGCGATGAAAAAATACGGCATGTTTATCGCAGATAATGGCGTGAGTTGGCAGGTGACTGGGGACTATAATATGAGTTGGGATGATCAGGAACTCTCGGCTTTAAGGACTGTTCCTGGGAGTGCGTTTGAAGTGATTAAACTTCCACCTTTGAAATATACCCCTTGGTAAAATTTGGTCAAAAAAAAGGCGCCCTTGTGAGGCGCCTTAAAAAAATGAATTAGAAAAGAACTTGAAAGGGAGAGATTTTAAGTTTCAAAGAAGGGTCTCCAAACATGTGATAAGTTTCGCGGTAGTATTTTGATTTTTCTTCACCACCGTACTGTCTCCAAGTTTCTGATAAACCAAAATCAGTGATTTCTCCAAAGTTTTGTTTATTCAATGTGAAAATACCATCAAACATACGTCTCTCTAAAATATCATCTTCATCCCAGTAACTTGAATCCATTGAACCAAAAAACATAATGGCGCCGAATTCATGACGGATCCAAGTTTCAGCAAATGATTCGTCTTCACGGAAATCGCCTGTGACACAAGCATTAGAGATCACAAAAGGAAGAGTTTTACTTCTTAGTGAGCGAACATTTTCTTGAGAGACTTCTGGACCGGCCCAATAAGTCGTAGCACCATGACCTGAATAGTTAATGATAGTTCGGCCTTTAGAGATGGCCTTCATGACGTCATCAGTTTTTGCCTTATTGGTAATTGCGTAAAGCTTATCGCCACCAGCTTGGTTACTTTTTGGAAAAACACCCTTATACTTGGCCTTTTTCGTGTAAGTATCAATGACGTAGTTATGCGTGGCTTCGGCCACCTGGTAGCGGTCATCAGTGGCAAGAAATGAGACAAAATCCATTAAACTCTCTGTTGAGTAAGAGTCATTCAGGTATCTAGTCATCTTATTAAAAATGCCGTCCATTTCTTTGACGTCTTTGGCAGTCACTCGACCCACAAATAGTTCTGGAGCATTGATATCATTTTCATAATCATCACCAAGGGCCGCGTAGTAGTGATCGGTACTTCCTGTAATATTGATTGAATCTTTCCCGGCGATGTCTTCAGCATCACCAACAATTAAAGCAAATTTTATGTTGGGATTTTTCATGTAGAGGTCTTTGACACTTGCGCGAATCAATTCAGGGTCATTTTGAGAAACTTCTAAATTGTAGATGTTAAAACCCAAACTTTTTTTAAGTTCTTTATATTTTGCAAGAGAAGCGGAA
>CANFNN010000120.1 GCA_947448095.1 Bacteriovoracaceae bacterium
ACATGTTTATCGTTTGACCAGAAATCCACAGAGCAATAAAGGCCCCAGAAAAACTAAAAGGCAAGGCCATTAAAACAGTCACGGGATCAATAAAGCTATTGAACTGAGCTCCGAGGATCATATAGGCAATCAAAATCCCAAGACCCAGGGCAATGGTAAAACTATTAAATGTTTCACTAAAAGTTTCTGATGAACCGGACTCAACCATGTTATAGCCAGAAGGAAGATGCTTTTTAGCGATTTCGCGAACTTTTATTAAAGCGTCTCCTTGAGATTTTCCAGGGGTGACACCTGAGAAAATAGTAATCGCACGTTGGCGTTGACGTCGGCTGATGGTTTGAACGCCTGGAAGTTCCTTAACCGTAACCACATCTAAAAGCTTAATTAACTCTCCCCGTGTATTTCGAACAAAGATCTTTTTCAAATCATCCATTCTTTCTTTGGAAGCATTATCCATTTTTACACGGATATCATTACGGTGACCTTCCTTAGAATATTTCCCGACTACCACTCCACCGATGAGTGCATTGATGGTTGTTCCAATCTCTTGCACACTTACGCCGTAGAGTTTTGCTCTTTCACGGTTAGGGAAGATTTTAATTTCCATGACGGATTCTTTATAATCAGTATCAACGTCATTAAAGAGATCAGACTGCTTCATCTCGGCCATGGTGTCTTTAGCGGCTTTAATCAGTGTCGGCCAGTCCCCACCCACGAGCGTGAATTCAACTGGAAACCCTCTGCCTGAAGCTGAGAATCCGCCCTGAGAGGTATCCTGGACAAAGACCATACCTTTTTTAAAGTTTTCTTTAAAATACTTACGATAATCTTCAAGAAGTTCGGCCTGTTTTTTTGGCCGGCCCAATTTTTCATCCTTAGGACGATTACCTGGACTATGAAGGGTCACAAACATGTTGGACGAATTGGATTCACTACCCCCGCCACCAAAGCCACCGACTGAAGCAAAATAACGTTTAATATCTTTGCGAGTATTAAAGTAATCTTCAACTTCTTTGGTGGCAGCATCGGTAAAAGCAAGCGAAGACCCATCAGGGGTTTTGATTCTGACCATAAATGAGGAAACGTCTTGGGCAGGCACAAATTCCTTAGGCAGAAATTTTACGATCCCAAAACTCAAACCAAAGAAAACAAAAGAAAAAACAAGAACTTTCCAGCGATTATTAAGGGTGAAGTTCAAGGCAACATTATAAATATTAATAAGTTTTTCAAAAAGTTTATCAACAGCAGCGCCAAGTTTATTTCTTTTCGTTGTTTCTTCAATAAACTGAGAGGTTCGCATCGGAGTGAGTGTAATTGCTTCGATGTAGGAGAGACCAACAGCAACAGAAATGGTTATTCCAAACTGGAAGAGGTATTTCCCGATGATCCCGTCCATCATCGCTACGGGAAGAAAGATTGCCATAATCGCAATGGTAGCGGCCAGGGCGGCAAAAGCAATTTCGTTCGCCCCATCCATTGATGCCTGAACTTTATTTTTTCCATTTTCATGATGGCGATAGATATTTTCCAAAACCATAATGGCATCATCCACCACGATTCCGATTGAAAGTGATAAACCAAGGAGGGTGAATGTATTAAGTGTGAAGCACATATACTTGAGGATAATAAAAGAGCCTAAAATAGATGTCGGAATCGCCAAAATAACATTGATGGTTGCGGCAAATGATCCAAGAAACAGCCAGCAAACAACGGCAGTGAATACGGCCGACATGATCATCGTAAAAGAGAGTTCATGAATCGATTCTTCAATAAAAGTCGTCGAATCAAAGTTCACACCAATATTTAGTCCAGCAGGAACCTGCTTATTCAATTCATCCATCTTGCGTTTAATACCGGCAGCAACATCAACTGAGTTTGAACCACGCTGCTTACGGATACCAAGACCAACAGCAGTTTTTCCTACTGCGCGAGAAATACGACGCACATCGGCCAGACCTTCTTCTACTTTGACCACGTCCCCTAAAAATAAAGGCACAAAATTGGGAGCTCCACCACGTCTGATAATCGGAAGCTTGGTAAATTCTTCAACCGAAGTTGCTTCTCCAAGAGTTCTCACATTTCTTTCACGGCTTGAGTCTTCAATATAACCAGAGGGAGATTCTTTGTGTTCAGACTGAATGGCCCCCACGACATCCGAAACAGATAACTGCAATCGATTCAGTTTATCATTATCAACCCAAACTCTTAAATTGGGCTCAACATAACCACCAAGGAAAACATCGGCTACACCTGAAACAGTCTGAAATCTGTCTTTAAGATTATCTCGCACATAACTCATCAGATCTTTAGAGGCCATTGTTTCAGAGGTCACAGAAAGCCACATAATAGGGCGATCATCAGGATTTACTTTCGAAATTGTTGGGGGATCAATATCATCGGGAAGAAAGCGCTGGGCCTGACTGATTTTTGCTTCAACTTCAGACACGGCCACATCAATATTTTTATCAAGATTAAATTCAACCGAAATATTCGCAGAACCAAGACGGGCCTGGGAAGTAATACTCTTGACCCCTTGAACCGATAGGACAGCCGACTCAATCGGATCAATCACATCCAGTTCCATCACTTCAGGTGCAGCACCTTCATAAGTAACAGAGATGTTGACCATGGGAAAATCCACATCAGGCAATTGAGAAACACCCATTTTGCGCATGGATAAATAGCCAAAAATAATCAAAAACGCCATGAGCATCCAGGCAAAGACCGGTTTTCGAATGGAAATATCGGATAGACTCATGGAAGAACTCCTGTAGAAGCTTCAAGATTTTTGTAAGTCATATGCGCCATCGCATAGAGATTGTCGTATGAGCGCTTTGTTTGAATATAAATGTTTAGGGTTTGAAGGACATCTAAGTTGGTGACAAGACCATATTGATAATCTTTTTTATTCAAGCGGTAAGCTTCTTCACTTTTACTCAACGCCTGTTTATAGGCTTCGAGTTGGACTTGAAGCTGCAAGTAGTTTTGATACAAAGTACTCAATTCTCTTTCGGCACTACGAATGGTCTCAAAAGCAGTCAATTCTGAGATTCGTTTAGACGCCACTGCCTCTCTGGCCGCAGCTTGAACTCCGCCCCCTTGATAAAAAGGAACTGAAAGAACAATTCCCGCATCCCATTCTGAAGTTGCAAGAATACCGGTACGATCAATATAGTAGTTACCAACAAAATCGAGCGATGGGTAATGGGCACCCTTAGCAATCGAGACCTGATGATTGGCGGCTTTAACTAGTTGCTGGGCCGCTAGAATGTCTGGTCTGGCCTTTAATTTACTTAAATAGGTTTCAAGGGATCCATCAGCTTGCGGGATGGCCGATAATTCAGGCACCTCTGCTGCCGATAAGTTGGTCAGAAATTCAAAGTTTTTACCAGTTTGTTCTACTTCGATCAGCCCTTGTTGATACTGAGCTTCCGAAGTATGAAGCTGAGACTCAGCTTCCATTAATTCTCCCCTTCGGGAGCGCCCAATGTTAGTTCTGTTACGAATTTCCAAAACTCGCTCTTTACTGAACGACAGAAGCTTTTCTAAATTTTTAACATCGTTTTGGGCAATTTTCAGATTGTAGTAAGCACTAATGACGAGTTGATAGAGATTGAGCTCAGTAGCATCTTTTTGAAATTCAGCGAGTAGAATATTTTCTCGGGCCAAATCTAAGGCACTAAAAACTCCCCCACGAATAATTGGTTGAACTAGTCTTACCCCGACTGAGTATTGTTTTTTCAGAGTAAATGCACTCAGACCACTAACGTGAGGAGGATCAATGCGAGTGTAAGTGGCAAATCCGTTGATGGTTGGAAGCAGACCGGCCCTTGCTCGGTTTTTTTGTTCTTCTCTTTGGAAAACACCCTGCTCAGCGCGCTTGATAGATTCCATATTAAGCCTTGCCGCATTGAAAGACTCTTTGAGAGTAGTGGCCTGTACGGCGAAGGATAAAACGAATACTGAAAACAACAGTGGATACATTTTCAAACCTCTTTAAATTTTTTCATGAGCACTTCTAAAATAGAAAGTCCCTTCATTAATTGGGCACTTTCTTCTTTAGTCAGATCATTGATTCCAATATCAAGTTTAGAGCGAACCATTTTTTTTATTTTCTCTAAGGAATTTTTTCCTTGCGAAGTAAGAGTCAGAATGTGGGTTCGACGATCCACGCCCTCTTTACTCATGATGATTTTCTTTTTCGAAAGAGCAGTGACCATCTTGGATACGGCCGCCAAACTGACCCCAAGAGTGTCGGCAATCTGGGTTAAACCTTGTCCCTCACTAATGAGAGTGAGAACTCGAATTTGCTGCAGCGTAAGGGCGCCGTCCAAGCTCTCGGAGTAGAGCTTACGTATAGTGCGAATTGAATATGGAAGAGTATCTAATAATTTTTCAGATAACATGGAACCCTGCAGATTGTTAACATGGTTAAGCATACGATTGATCAGAACAGCATGTCCACAGCAGTGAGCAAAATTAATTTTTTAATGGCCGACAATTCTTGTAAGACAAACAAATGTGAATGAAGCGTACTTGAAAGCAAAATCGTCAAGATTTAAACGACACAGTCGAGAATAAAGTGAGAGTAAATGTAAGGTGCAATTTATGAAGGAAGGCCTAGAGTTAATTTAATAAAACGTTTCTCAAGGAGGAGACATGAAAAAATTGGCACTCGTAGCAACTATGAGTCTTTCGTTCCAAGCACTAGCTTCTATCAATACAAGTTACTTCCCTACTTTGGATGTTAAGAGCATCCACGATCAAGAAGTTGCTAACGAAAAGAAAGGAGAAGCTCCTCGCTTTGCAATTCCTCATTCAGTATCTATCAGCCCAATGAAATCTCAAAACTGGGAAAAATCTGCTCAAGGTTATACTTGGACTCACAGAGTAACGACTCCAAATGCAGTTTCATTGAACTTTGGTTTCTCTAGCTTCAACCTTCCAGAAGGTGCAGAGTTAAACATTTACTCTGCTGACCGTACTCAATTTATCCGTCCTTTTACTTCAGCTGATAACAACGTCAATGGCCAACTTTGGACTCCAGTTATTATGTCTGATGATGTCATCATTGAACTTACAGTTCCTGCTAACGCAGTTGAAGAAGTTAAACTTGAACTTACTCAAGTAGGTCAAGGTTTCAGAACTTTCGGTCAATCAACACTTAAATCAGGCTCATGTAACATTGACGTTGCTTGTAGCGATTCTAAAGGTTGGGAAGCTGAAGTGAATTCAGTTGGTGTAATCTCAACTGGTGGATCATCTTTCTGTACTGGTTTCATGGTTAACAACACAAACAACGATAAAACTCCGTATTTTATGACTGCAGCTCACTGTAAAATTACAGCTTCAACAGCTCCTTCATTAGTTGTTTACTGGAATTTCCAAGCATCTAAGTGCGGTGGTGCCCGTGATGGTAAATTGACTGATTTCCAATCTGGTGCAGTTCATCTTGCAACAAACTCAAAATCAGATTCAACTCTTGTAAAAATGAACACCACTCCTAAATCTGAATGGAATGTTAATTTTGCTGGTTGGGATGCAACTCCAGCAATCGGAACTTCAGCTGTTGCGATTCACCATCCAAATGTTGATGAAAAATCAATTTCATTTGAAAATGACCCTACAGTTCTTGCTTCTTACGGCGGGGAAACTTCTCCTGGTGACTCAACTCACGTTCGTATCACTGATTGGGATAAAGGAACAACTGAGCCAGGTTCTTCAGGTTCTCCATTGTTCGATGCTAATCACCGTGTGATTGGTCAACTTCACGGCGGCGGAGCTGCATGTGGAAATGATCTTTCAGATTACTTCGGTCGCTTCCATATTTCTTACAAAGAAGCAAAATTCAATAAATATCTTGATTCTGCTAACACTGGTAAATTAACTGTCGATACTCTTTAATCTTTGATCGGATAAAGTTTCTAAGGGGCCTCGCGAAAGCGGGGCCTTTTTTTTTGCCTAAAAAAGGAAGCCCTCTTCACGAGAGGGCTTCCGACATATCACTAAATCAGTCAATACGTGAATTAATGACAGTAACCACTTTCAATCGCTTGTTTGAGAATACAACCTGCATTTTCTTTTTCATTACCAACACTGCAGTCAACCTGTGCCGCCTGAGCATCATCAGAGCAAACCGAACCATTAACAGCAGGGTAAGCTTTAGTGCCAACATTGACTTGGTATTTGCAGTTGTAGGCATTTCTATTACCAAACATTCCGCCCACATTGGTAATTGAACATGTGCCCACTCCGTTATTAAAAGCATCATGAAAGATATCTTTGTAGCTCATATCTTCTAAGTATGAAGCGATGGCGGCTCTCTTAGCTTCGGTCATTTCAACTGCGCTGCCTTGATAGTCTGTATTTTGAGTTTGTGCTAAGTCTGCATCAACTGCTTCGGCACAAAAATAGCGCTCAAGCCCGATTGTTCTATTCATGGTATCGCGCTCTACTGCGCATTGATCATAGGCAGTTGTACACGCCTGAAGAGGATAGGCCTTGATAGTCGAATTATTTTCTGCATCGACTAATTCGTACTGACACATTTCAACTGGGTTATATCGGTATCTATAGCCACGATTCACGTAGTACGGGTAGCCATCCATTTCCCAATAGCCATCTGTGTACCAGTATTGAACCGGATATTGCACCCAACGGTAATAGATATAATGACTATTGATGCTTGAATAATAATCACGAGGCCCACCAAAATGAATCACAGTTGTGTGGACAAGAACTGGAGTATGGATATTTCCAGGAGGATTATAGCGAGGGCCATGAGGAACATGACTTGTGCCGACACTTGTTCCTGGAGGATTGTAGCGAGGTCCATGTGGCGTAGTTGAAGTAGAAGGCGTTGAACCAGAACTACTTGGAGGATTGTAGTGAGTGGTATGAGTTGAAGAACTTGAACCAGAACTACTTGGAGGATTGTAATGAGTAGTATGAGTCGAAGAACTTGAACCAGAACTACTCGGTGGATTGTAATGAGTGGTATGAGTTGAAGAACTTGAACCAGAACTACTTGGTGGATGATAGCTTGGGCCATGAGTGGAAGAACTACTTGGATGCGAAGATCCAGAACTACTTGGGTGCGAAGACCCAGAACTACTCGGGTGAGAAGATCCAGAGCTGCTCGGGTGCGAAGACCCAGAACTACTTGGCGGATTGTAGTGAGGACCTCGTGTTTGGGCCGAGATTTCTGCACTCATGGTTAGCAAATAAACTGCAGAGCAAACGATAGCGATTTTTTTCATGTCGAACTCCTTAAAGAATCATGGTGACGGCCTAGAAGCAAATACTAGACCAAATCACTTTCAAGGAATTACGCACACTCGACGCGTGGCAAATATAAATATGGGCGGCACCAGTAGCAACATGTCCCTGATAAAATGGACGCGTTTAGCACCGTGCTGTGCGAAAAACTAAGTCTTTTTCGTGAGGGTTTCTTTGATGAGGTTCACAACTTCAAACTGGATTCCCTTATCATCATCCAATTCCGTGTGATCTAGAGGTGAGAGTATGTTTTTCACTGTCGTCATTTCATTTCTTCGGGCCACATGGGGTCCATCATTGAGAAGAAAATTTCTTTCTCCAAAAACATTCAAGTGATTTTTGACGTTTTGCGGAATGATGTCATTATCAGCACCAACAGCATCAATCATGATTAACAAATCCACTTTTCGAAAGCCATGCTCAAGCGAATCCAGATCTTCCGCCACTTCTAAAGCAGTGTCGCCACCAAAACTGTGACCTACAAGAATCACTGGCTGATCTTTTTGAACTTTTTTAATTTCATCAATTATTTTATCGTGCTCATCCCAGTTAAAAACCTTTGACCCATCTACGGCATCAGCAATTTTCCCTACTCCGGCGTAGCCTCTTTCAGATGTTGATGGGGAGCTGAATACGTCTAGGCCTTTGACAAAAATTATCGCCGGTTTTTTGACTGAGAATTCTTTAACCGGTAGATCCACGTCAGGAACTTTTTTTATCTCTGGCTTTTTAAATTCTGGCTTACTTGGTTTAGCATCAGGCAGCTTAGGCAAATCAGGAGTCGGAATCGAGGGAGGTGTCGGAACACTTGGCAATGATGCAGATGGTGAGCTAGCAGGCTTACTGAGATCAAGTTTGTAGTCAGGCTGAGACTTTACCTG
>CANFNN010000121.1 GCA_947448095.1 Bacteriovoracaceae bacterium
AAATCCTAATCCCCACTTCAAATATTTCCATTCGCAGCGAATGTCTTGGATTTTGAGTTGCAGACCTACACTCATAAACGCCAAAGGACCAAGTAAGACTACCAGAAACTGTAGCCACCACTTCAAATCCCCAGTAGCTTCCCAACCATAAAATGAAAGGATGATCGACGCAGTAAAAGCCAAAAAAGGTGGGAACTGAATAATGCGCTTCAATAGCATTGACCTTGAAAGATGATAAGAAGAATAGGAATTCACTAACCAAATCCCTAAAGTTGAGCAAATAAGAAAGGTACCCGTTTGATCAAAGACTACGGCGTAGCTGAAAGCTTCATTTCCTAACATTGCAAAGATCACTGGAAAGCCTATAAACGAAGTATTTCCTAGGCCAGCGGTGAGAATCAAACACCCAATAACTTTCTTATCCCAACCAAATTTATGTCCATAAAAAGTAAAAAAATAATAAGCGGCTCCAAAAATAATCCAGGCCGCTAGCCCTAGACTTAAAAGCTTAGCGCTCCAAGTGATCGACGGTACTGAGAGCAATATCGCGGCCGGCAAACATATTCGCAGAATAAAGAGATTAAAAAAGAGGTGAGTATTTCTCGGAAGAAACTTCGGGCCTTGCACCGCAAAACCCAAAATTAAAAACAAAAACAGGACAAGCAAATTTAACATTGGCATAGATTAGCATTTTAGAAAGAAAATGATAACATCAATGCATGATTGATTATGGAGCTTTCTTAGATTCCTATTATGCCTATGACACTAACCAACCCCAGGTTAGCCGTGCCTACACCACTCAGCCCGTAAAACATGATAGGCCATCGATCAATCTGGCCCATCTAGAGATGAAGATTCAAACTGAAAAAATTCGCTCACGCATTGCTTTGCAGGCGGGAGATTCAGTGGAAAGAAATGCGGTTTTAGAGCCTGGAAAAGAAAAATACATTCAAGAAGCCTATTTAGGCACCAAGCTGGGTGAGAAAACATGGGTAGACGCAGGAATCTTTCTGGGAAATATTGGAGCGGAGTCCTGGATCTCTAAAGACAACTGGACCTACACCCGCGCTCTTAATCTCGATTACGTCCCCTACTATTCAGCAGGAATTCGGCTTGAGCACCAGCTTGATCAAAAACAAAGCTTCCAGCTTCAAGTGATAAACGGTTGGCAAAACGTTTCAGAAAATAACACGGCCAAAGCTGTGGGCATGCAATACAAAAACATTCTCTCAGATACACTGACATTCACTTATAACAATTTCCTAGGTGACGAAAAAGTCGTAGGTAAAAATTCTCGCTTTCGCATTTATCATAATTTCATTCTTAAGTGGGAAGCCTCAAAATCATGGCAGTTTCTTTATGCCTTTGATGTTGGTCATCAGTCGCAGCAAAAAAATAATGGTATAGATGGTTTATTTGCGACCACTCTCACTTCGAGAAGAGTCTTCAACCCTGATCAGTCGATGGCTTTCAGGCTCGAGTACTATAATGATCGGCATAAAACCAACGTTCCGGTTCAAACGACAAAAGGATTTGAAGTCGCTGGGGCTTCCCTGAATTTTGATCAGAAAATCTGGGAAAAGGCTCTCTGGCGAACAGAACTCAGAGGGTTTTATTCTGAAGACAAAATTTATCCTAAGAATAATGGTCAAAAGAATCGTTTAGATGGATTTGTGGCAACTTCACTATCTGTTTGGTTTTGAAATCAAAGTGGCGACTTAGGATTCGCCACCTTGATGAGATTTTTTAAACTAAAAAGAGATCGCCATAGACGAAAGTAGGAAGCTATCTTCATCTACAAATTGCCCAGGTGTATTGGTTTTGAAGATCGCATTTTGAGACTTCACATATCTTCCTTCCACTCTCAAAGTTGCGGCCTTACTGTAGAGGTACTCGTAAGTAACTGTGTAACCATTGTGACTCCAACCATTTTTTGAGCGCGGCGTATTCTGAAGTTCTGGAATAATGTTGTGTGGATCAAAGGTTCGGTCATAACGAACAGCTAACCCGTGAACTGGTGTGACTGCATAACGAAGACTTAGCCCGTAAGACTGCCATGGTGACCAGGCCTTAGTAGAACTTCTGAGTTCTTGCTGCCAACCAACGTCAAGCATGGGAGCAAGAATCCAGTCTTCACTCAAATGAATTTTAGCAAATAAGTTATTGTAGTAGCGATAAGAAGTCTTAACGCCTGATGGACTTTCATCCCCGAAGAACTGTCCCCAGTTAAACAAGACCGATTTTGGTTTATCATATACGTAAGCAAATCCCAGTGCTCTTTCTTTATTGTTATCACGCTCAACTTGCCAACCATTAGTCACTTGAAACTTCAGCACTTCGTGCTCAGATTTGGTCCAATAAAATCTCACACCCGCATCAAAATCTGGGGCAAAATCCGTCATGTACGCTCTGGTCGCATGCATATTTTCTTTGTTTATGAATGTTTCAAATCCAAAAATAGAAGGCATGTAACCAAACTCAACTACGAGATCATTGGTCAAACGAAGGGACCCACTGGCTTCCCGAATATTTTTTAAGCTATTAGGTTCGTTTTGATACATTTTTTGAATAATGTCACCAAAATGATAGGCCAGACGAAAACCAACATCTTGGTGTTCAAACTCTACCTGAAAGAATCCATAGCCCAAAGAAAACTGGCGGTCATAAAGAGGATTCGAGGTAAACTGTCGCCCACCGGTTCCACCAGTTGTTTCAATATCTTTTTCCCCATCAACTGGGTTACTAAAATCATGTGCATAATACCCATCGATATAACCAGAAAAACGTAATTCTTTTTTTCCTGCCATCACTTTTAAGCGCCCTTCATGGACATCTTTTGTAGCAAAAGCACTACTGGCCAAAAACAATGTACCTAAAAATAACCATCGAAATTTCATCTACGACCCTTAATGTTCTAGAAAATAATCAATACCCTAAATTAACTAAGGAAACACGGCGGAGGAGTGGCCAGATTCTGCGGACCCCATTCAAAGGCATGTTTGGGAGCACCAAGAAAATGAAAATAAGATAGCTGTTTAGAAAAAATTTTGGTCTTGAAAGAAAATCGGGGCACCTTAAGAAACTTCAACTTGAGGCTTAGTTTTAAAGAATGGTTTAAACACTGAGCATTTAAGGAATGAAGCACGAGAAAATTTTCATGCGCCGACTGCGAAAGAAGGTTCTCTTTCGAAAAGACCTCATTTGATCCATGAAAATCAATGAAGAGAAATAAAGTTAAAAATAACAAAAAGGATTTCATTCCCAATAACTATAGAAGCTTTTTGAGAATTCTTAAAGCGAGAGTTAAAAATTTATTACCGCCAAGGATGGTCAAGTACTAAAAGGACTCACGAATTGCACTTATGGTTTGCTTGATAGAAAAGTCTTTGGACGGCGCCACAAAGATGGTGTCGTCCCCTGCAATCGTTCCCAAAATATCGGCCGGCTTGTTCATATCCAGATGACGGGCCACGAGTGAAGCCGATCCCGGCGAAGTTTGAATCACGATCATCGAATCATTGTGCGTTATATTAAGAATCAGATCCCCAACAGACTGGGCCACAAAAGACGACTCTTGCGAAATATCAGACAAACGATAAACCGTTCGGCCTTTATTGTCCGTCCCTTTGATGGCGCCAATTTTACGCAGGTCACGAGAAATCGTGGATTGGTTTACATTGTGACCCTTGGCCTCAAGCATGTCGCGAAGCTCTTCTTGAGTCGAATTTTTTCCGGACTCAAGAATCTTTCGAAGGGCATTTAATCTTTCTGAAACTGAGGGGGCCATATTTTATTACCTTAATAAATTCCATAAGAGTGCTTTTTGCACGTGCAGGCGATTTTCCGCTTGCTGATAAATAAATGAACGCTCGTGATCGGCCATCTCAGAAGTGATCTCTTGGCCTCTGACCATTGGCATGCAGTGAAGAACAATCGCTTGAGGCGCAGCTTTAGAATAAAGCTCGGCATTCACTTGATAGCCAGCAAAGGCTTTCACTCTTTCCACATTCTCGCTCTCAAAACCCATACTGGTCCAGACGTCGGTATAAATAGCATTACTATTAAGCACAGCTTCTTCAGGAGTCTTGAAGGCTTTTACACTTCCGGTAACTCCCTTTCTCATCTGACACCATTCTAAAAGTTTTCCATCCGGCTGATAAGCTGCAGGGGCCGCATACTGCAAATGAATTCCGGCCATCGGCGCCAAAACCATTAGAGAGTGAAGAATATTATTCCCATCCCCAATGTAAGTGAGAACTAAGCCCTCAGTAGAACCGAAAGCTTGCTTCAAAGTCAAAATATCAGCGAGAGATTGGCAAGGGTGATGCTCATCGGTTAATCCGTTCATGACGGGAACTGTTGAGCGAGAAACAAAACGCATGAGACCTTCATGAGCGTGAGTTCTGATCATTATCCCGTGAACGTAGCGAGACATGACGCCTGCAAGATCTTCTGGCTCTTCATGTTTTCTAAGATTCGCTGGAGCTTCAATAACGTTTCCGCCAAGCTCAGTCATGGCCACAGTAAAACTCATGCGAGTTCGAAGCGAAGGCTTATCAAATAAAAGAGCAAGAGTTTTTCCTTTAAGATCATCACGAAGGATGCCCTCTGCTCTTTCTAATTTAAGTGTTTCGGCCAAGTTTAAAAGTTCATTTAAACTAGCTGGAGTCATTTCTTTACCATCTAAAAAATGGCCTTTATTAGGAAACTGCATAGTTATTCTCCGTCATTTTCATTTTCATTGCATATTCAAGTCTTCCCATTTCCACGCAAAGGGTTCCACCGAATCTGGTTTCTATTAACTCTTTCATTTCAAGCGCGTGAGTCACACATACTTTATTCACCCCGTGAAGGAGTGCTTGTTCAATGCTTCGACTTTTAGCGAGCATTCCACCAGTCACGCCACCCTTCTCCATTAAGATTTTTAGTTGAGAAAGAGTCAGTGAATCATACGGAAGGCCATTACAGTCTAAAATTCCGCGCTGATCAGTGGCATAGATCAAAACCTTCGCTCCAAGATCTGAAGCCAGAGTTGAAGCTCCCCAGTCAGCATTCAGGTTATAACTTAGTCCCTCTTGATCCACACCAATAGGTGCAATAACCGGAACAAAATTCATAATAAGTGCGTCTTTTACAATTTCAGAGTTCACTTTAATCACTTCACCGACTTGACCCAAATTGGCATTCATTGGGCGGCAAAAAAACATTCCATTCGTGTTTCCAGGAATGCCCATGTTTTTAATTCCGTATTCAGAAAAAATTTCACAGATCATGTGATTAACTTCGCCTAGGGCGAGCTCAATTTCTGCCATCATTTCAAGTGTAGTGACTCTTTGACCTTCATGAAAGGTCCAAGAAATATTCTTATCCGTGAGACGCTTATTAATCATGGGGCCTCCCCCATGAACGACAACGACGTCTTCGCCTTTTTCTTTTAAAAGAACAATCGCCTGAGCAAGATTTCTGACAGCATCAGGATGAGTAAGGGCCGCTCCACCGAGCTTAATGAGCCAAGGTTTCATTAGTTGTACTCCGCATTGATATCAATATATTTTTTAGAAAAATCACAGCCCCATGCCTTAACCACAGGAACGTTATTAGAGTTCGGAAAAAAGATTTCCACTAAAACTGAATCCGTCCGCAAAAGACCACGCACTTTATCGCGGTCAAAAAGAATCGGAGCACCACTTGTAAAAATCTCTTCGCCTTGAAGTTTAAGAGTCATTTGATTTAATTCGGCAGCAGGAATGCCTTCGGCCCCTAAGCGCGCTAAAATTCGCCCCCAGTTAGGATCTTCTCCGTGGATGGCACACTTAAAAAGTGGGCTCACCGTAAGACCACGTGCTGCTTTACGAGCAAGCATGAGATCACTTCCGCCATGAAGATTAATTTCAATGAGCTTTGTGGCACCTTCACCGTCACGAGCAATGGCTTGCGCCAAAAGCTGAGAGATTTGAATGACTGTATTTTGAAACAAAACTTCGTCTTCAGTATTTTTTAATTCAATGCCACTGGCACCATTGGCAAGTAAGAAAGCACAATCGTTGGTTGAAGTATCACCATCAACACTGACCATATTAAAAGATTGGTCCACGGCCGTTTTTAAAAAAGTATGGGCCGCCTGCGCCTCAATTTTAGCATCAGTCAGGATATAGCCAAGCATAGTTGCCATATTGGGATGAATCATCCCAGAGCCCTTAGCAATTCCCGTGATACAAATTTCACCACTTGAGAGTTTCAAAGTCGTAGAAATTGTTTTAGGTACCAAATCCGTGGTTAAAATGGCATTGGCAAAGTGTTCGGCAGTATTCGTGACTCGAGCAGCAAGTTCTGGCAGAGATTTATTAATCAAATCAACATTTAAGTGAACACCAATCATGCCCGTTGAGGCCACAAGCACTTCTTCGGGAGCACAACCCACAACATCGGAGAGCGCCTTAACCATCAAGAAGTTATTTTTAATCCCTTCTTCACCAGTGGCGGCATTTGCCTGACCAGAATTCGTGATGATGGCGCGAATTTTATTTGAGGGAACAAGTTTTTGAGACCATAAAACCGGAGCAGCTTTGGCTTCGTTTTGAGTAAAAACACCTGCGGCCGTGATATCAGTATCAGAAACAATGAGGCCCACGTCTGGACGGTATTTACGAACGCCTGAATTCACTCCACCAGCGTAGAATCCTTTCGGAAGTGGTGTTTTGGCAATGCCAGGTCCAAGTTTCATACGATCGCCTCCAGATGCTCTAACCCTGTAGTCACAGGAAAATGATGAATCAAATTAAAATTCTCAATTGCTTGAGAAGCAGCTCCCTTAAGGAGGTTGTCGATACAAGAGAAAAGATAAAGCTTCTCGCCAATGACACTAAAAGAGATGTGCGTTTCGGCCGTACCTACAACTTTTTTCAGTGAAACCATGTCACGAGTAATTTCTGAGCTTACTTTTACTAAAGGATAGTTTCCGTAATAGTCATGAAATGCGTGTAAGACATCACTTAATTGTTTGCCGTGATTTAATTTGGCATAAATGCCAGCAATAATTCCTCTGCGAGTAGGAATTAAGCTCGTCGTGAAAAAGGGATCAATATTATAGTCACCAATAATTTGAGAAAAAAGTTTAATCTCAGGCAAATGCTGATGGACTCCCACTTTATACGGAAGACACTCACCGTCGACTTCACTAAAGAGTTGCGATTCAACAGCTTTTTTTCCAGCACCCGTGGTGCCTGACTTGGCATCAAATACGATTGTGTCAGAATGGATAAGGTTGTCTGAGAGAAGTGGCAATAGCCCCATCAAAACCGCGGTGGCATAGCACCCTGGGTTCGCCACGAGAACTGGTGCCTTGGCTTGAAGTTTTGTCCAAGGAACGAGTCCGTATTGAGCTTCTTTAACAAGAAGCTCGGAAGGATGCGCCATTGCATAAAATTCTTCATACGTTTTTTGGATATCATCAGTATTTAAGCGGTAGGCCCCACTTAAATCAATCACGCTGACTCCGTGCTCAATGATCTTGGGCGCAAGAGTACTAGATACTTCGGCCGGCGTGGCCAAAAACACCACTTGGTAATCAGTCGGAATCATTTGAGAAGCCGTTTGAGAATTAAACAGACCCTTCACTTCAACATGAGGATGCTTATTTAATAGCCGCTGGAGTTCTTGGCCTGAATAACCAGAACCTCCGACCACTGCAACTTGAATTTTAGACTGCGAATAATTATGCATAGGAAGTGCATAATTATTCATAAATATTTACTCGTCAAGGTTAAATATGTCTTGATTTATTCTTTTTTATGCATAATTATCCAGTTCTTTGCATAATCCCTGAAAGGAGCTTTCTCATGACTAAAAAAATCTTACTCGCGTTTTCTGGTGGTTTAGATACTTCCGCCATCATCCCTTGGCTAAAAGAGACCTATAATGCCGAAGTTATTGCTTATTGCTCTGATCTTGGGAACGCTCCTGATGGCGAATACTTAAAAGGTTGGGCAAAAAAATTAGGCGCCAGTGACTTCATTTTTGAAGACCTAAAAGATAAATTTGCTAGCGAGTTTGCTTTTGTTGCCGTTCGTGCGGGTGCGACTTATCAAGATGACTACCTTCTTGGAACTGCTCTTGGTCGCCCACTGATTGCTGA
>CANFNN010000122.1 GCA_947448095.1 Bacteriovoracaceae bacterium
AACCGCAACCAAACGATGGCGAAAGACTATAGTAACAGAAGCGATAAGTTGGTTGAAACTCAACAAAGAGATGCTCGTAAGACGAACCACGAGAACCAAGAGCATCTGACTGAAGCCAGAAGAGATTTTAATAAGCAATTGCGACTTATTGATTTAGATAAGAGACGCCGAGACAATGGTTCCGGTGAATTTTCACAAGTTATGGATCGCCAGCAAGGTTTGCGCGACGCCAATACCAATGACACACGCTTTAGGGATCTTAAAGATCAGATGGCCGTTACTCAAAACGTGTACCATGATAAAACTGTTGCCGATCAATCAGCTTTCACTGAATCCTTGAGAAAAGAAACAGCTGAAGGGACTGCTAGGCTTGACCGAAAATTGAATGAGGCCAATGCAGATAAGATTATTAACGTTTCCAGAGAAAGAGAAAAAGCTGAAGTTCAAGTCAGTAACCGTGAAAATCAAAACCGTTTAGATAAGCAAGCTTATGAGCAACAACTGATCGTTCAGCGTAATAACGCCGATGACCGATTAACGAAATTAAAAGAAAATTTTAATTCTTCGATGAAGCAGTTAGAGGAAAAGCATAAGTTCGGAGTCGAAGACGTCACTAAAGTAAGCAATAAAGATAAAGCTGAATTCGTTAAGAAAATTAACGAAACAAGAAATAAAGAAAATTCTGACATCAGAAGAGAGTTTACCCGATTAATGGATAGAACAGTCCAAGACTACGAACAAAGACTTTCAAACTATCAGCGTGATAATGAAAATCTTAAAATGACAATGGACCAAAAAGTTCAAAATATTACCGATCAAAGTTCAAAACAGATGGAAGTTCAACGCACTTTGTTTGAAAGTCGTCTTGCCGCAGACAACAAAAATGCACAAGAATTGATGGATCAGAAAGAACATCAGTGGAAAACTGCGACTCACCAGACCAATGGAAACTTCCAAACGAAAATAGATAAGATGCAAATTGAAGGTGACACAAAATTAAAGTTGCTTACCAATGATTATGAGAATAAATTGAAGGAGCTCAAGGCTTTAACTAGCAAGGAATTAGCTCAAAAAGATACTGATAAGCAGATTGAGCTGGCGCGGGTTAAGTCAGTTTACGAAGAAGAGAAAGCTCGTATGGTTTCTGGCTATGATAACCAAATCGAAGCGATCAAAATTGGGCACCGTGACCAAATGGAATCGTTAAAAAGCTTTAAAAAATTAAGTTAGTTTAATAACCTCATCAAAAGAAAATCCTATGACTGGCCGTCGCGCTAAGATCATAGCGACTATCGGACCTAGCTCTAACACTATTGAGATGCTAGAGAAAATGATTCTCGCCGGTATGAATGCCGCTAGAGTTAATATGTCCCATGGAACCTATGAAGCACATGAACAATCCATTAAAAACATTCGTCAGGCCTCAAAAAATGTAGGCAAGGAAATTGCGATCCTTCTCGATTTGCAAGGTCCAAAGATTCGAGTGGATAAAGTTCCGGAGCCTCTACAACTCAATGACGGAGACGTCTGGGTGATTGGGCCGTCCCTGGTAAAAGACCAATACCCAGAGTACGCGAAAAATTTCATTCCTACGATTTATAAGAATCTCGTGAAAGATGCCCACGTAGGTGCGCGCATTCTTTTTGATGATGGTCTGATCGTAGCTGAAGCCATCGAAAAAGACCGTGACGTGCTTAAAATCAAAGTCACTGTGGGTGGACTTCTTAAATCGAATAAGGGCATTAACCTGCCTTACGTGAATGTCTCGGCTCCTAGTTTTACTGAAAAAGATCGTGAAGATCTGATGTTTGGATTAAAACAAGGCATCGATTACGTCGCCTTAAGTTTTGTTCGGACTGCTCAAGATGTGATAGAAGTGAAATCTCTTCTGCATAACATGAAAGTCCAAATTCCCATTGTTTCTAAAATTGAAAAGCCAGAAGCCTTAGACAATATGGAAAGCATTTGTCAGGTGTCTGATGTCATCATGATTGCTCGTGGTGATATGGGTGTAGAGGTAGGAAATCATCTCGTTCCTGCTATTCAGAAAAAAATGATCAAGCTATGTAATGAACTTGGAAAACCAATAATTACTGCCACTCAAATGCTCGAATCAATGATTACGAACTCGGCACCTACTCGTGCAGAGGCATCCGATGTGGCAAACGCTATTTGGGATGGAACTGATGTCGTGATGCTGTCTGGTGAAACGGCTTCTGGGAAATATCCCTTGGAAGCGATCACCATTATGGGTCAGATCATTGAAGAAGCGGAGAAGGCTCCTAAAGAGAGACCTTTTCTTCGTCATATGGACATTTCAAGTGTGACAGCTTCGATTCAAGTTGCGGCCTCAATTGTTGCGGAAAAAAATAACGCTCGCTGGATTATTTCTATTACTGAGGGTGGAAACTCTTGTAAAAAAATGACCCGCTTTAGGCCAAACACTCCTGTTTTAGGAGTCACGAATTCTCTTAATATCATCCGCCGGATGAGTTTATATTGGGGAATTAATCCTTATTTTTTCAATATTCATGACAACTCTGATTTGACTAAGCTCGGCGATATGATGATTGCTGAACTCATAGAGAAAAAGCTACTTGAACTTGGTGAAAAAGTTGTGATCACTGTCGGGGATGGTAAATTCTTTCGTCAGGGAACCACCAACTCGATAAGAGTTGAAATCATCAAAGATGTCCCAAAGGCCCTTAAGAACTTGGATCAAGATTCGATCCAGGAGGTGTCTTTTGACAAGGGAAAGCTTCTACTTGATACAAGCATCTGTGCTTCATGCCAGGCCTGTATCAACGTTTGTCCTTACGAAATTTGGACAACGAAGTTAGAGAAAAATCACGATACCAGAATCGATGCCTCAAAAGTCCACATGTGTGATTTTGACATGCAATGTGTGGAGGCCTGCCCCACTGGCGCCATAGAGATCATTCCTTACAATCAATGAAAGACCTTTTAAATTTATCCCAGGGAACTTTAAAGTCCCTGGGAATTTTAGACTGGGGCTACAGCGAAGAATCTCTCCCGCATTCAATGAATCATTACGAAGCTTGGGTTAAGCAAGACTTGCACGGACCTTTGAGCTATTTATCAGATCACCGAAAAGATCTTCGAAGTGACATCAAAAATATTTATCCCGAATTTCAATCCGCTCTTGTTTTTCTTTTTAGTTACCAAGAAGCCAAAAAATGGTTACTCGATCATAATCACCATGAAGTCGCCGCCTATGCATTAGGTTTTGAAGGTCAGGATTATCACGTTATCTTGAAAGAGAAGCTGAATTCCATTTACCAGACTCTTAAAGCATCAAACCCAGAGCTTAAACACTTCGTCGCTTTGGACGCTCAGCCGGTACTTGAGCGCGATCTCGCTATGAGGTCTGGCCTTGGGTGGTTTGGAAAAAACTCCATGCTGATTCATCAAAAAGAAGGCAGCTATTTTATTATTGGCTCATTACTTCTTAACCAAAAACTGAATTTGCACATACCTCAATTAGATATTGATCACTGTGGCCAGTGCACGGCCTGCATTGAGGCATGTCCAACCAAGGCCATTGATGGAGAATCAAGAACAGTCATCGCTTCCCAGTGCATTTCGACTTACACCATCGAAATTTTTAAAGAGGCCGAAGCCCCCAAAGGATTTGATCAATCGCGGGGAGAGTTCTTTGGTTGTGATATTTGTCAGGACGTTTGCCCTTGGAACCGAAAGCCATTAGCAAGAGTCATCGGAACTTTAAATTTACCAGAGAGTTTTTTGTTTTTAAAAGAATGGTTTTTTTCTCTACCAATCAGAGACCTGACTCAAATCATTGAAAAAGAATCTAATCGAGGTCTTAAGCGAAAATTATCTGGCACACCTTTTGATCGACCGGGCAAAGAGGGATGGCTTAAGAATTTAAAAGCGATCCTTTCTAAATCCAACCGAAGTGATTCTTAAGAAATGAATAGATATGTGCTGTCGCTAACGCTGGCTCATGATGAGGCAGACGTTTCGGTTTATCGGTACTGACCACGTTGCCTTGTTTTTCAAGGATGTCTTGAAAAACTTCCATGCCTAGATTTCCCACCACAATGTCATCTTCGCCCGTGATCATATGGATGCGCTGATTTGAAAGCACCATATTTTCTTTGGCCTCTTTCAGCCACGCAAAGACTTCTTTTGAATCAAGATGAGGAGACACGAGTTGTCTGCGAATGGATAATGTTTTTTCATAAAAGGCCGTTTCAAAAAGATGTGTTGCCTGTCTTTGCCCAATTCCAATTCCTACCGCTACTGCTACTCGGTTAAGTGAAGCAAAGGCCGGCAATTCAAGTGCTTTAATCGAAGTGTAGGCACCTAGGGAGTGGCCGCCCAGAATGACTCCTGTATTTGCCGGAAACTGGCCGAAACCAAGCTGCTGCTCGAGCAGGCCTTGCAAACGGACGAACGCCTCTGCAAAGAGCTCATGAACGTGTTCTTTAAAATCTTCAAGGCTCGCAATCTCATGAAAACTTCCGAGGTAGTGGCCAGGCTGATCAAAAATCATGCAGGGAACACCGGCCTCAACCAGGCGAGTGGCCCAGTTCAGACAGTCCCCCTTATGTGAAGTGTAGCCGTGACTAAACAGCGCCCATTCACTCTGTATAGGTGTTTTGTCTGGGGAAGGGATGAATGCCAAGGCATTGACTTGAAACCAAGGCAAGGAAAGCTCTAGGCAGATAACTTGCGAAGACATAAAAACCTTTGACTCAAGTCGTTACTGTAATCTTTTAGCGAATAGTCGTTGACGAGAAACCTCTGAAACATTAACTTATAGTTCTCTTTTTTAGAAGAACAAGTTACCGGTTTTCGATATGCCCGCTTAGCTCAGTCGGTAGAGCAAAGGACTGAAAATCCTTGTGTCCGTGGTTCGATTCCGCGAGCGGGCACCAAAAAAAAGCCTCAGCAAATTTAACCCATTTGTCTGAGGCTTTTTTTATTTCTGGCGATGAAATACAATTCTCTCAATTTTTTCTCGGAGAATAAGCATGTCTAATTCAATCACTTTACATCGAGTCCTCAAGGCACCCGTCGAGCGCGTATATCGCGCATTCATAAATCCTGAAGCCCATGCGTCTTGGATTCCTCCTTTTGGATTTATTGCAAAAATTCATGAGTTTAATCCGGTAGTCGGTGGCACTTACAAAATGTCTTTTATCAATTTCACGAACCAGCAAGAGCATTCATTTGGTGGAACTTATTTAGAAATTAAGCCCAATGAGCTACTTAAATATGTCGATAAGTTTGATGATCCAAATCTTCCAGGTGAGATGACGGTAACAATTAATTTTAAACAGGTCTCGTGCGGAACAGAGTTAAATATCAAGCAGGAAGGTATTCCCGAGGTGATTCCGACAGAGATGTGTTATCTCGGTTGGCAGGAATCTCTTGTGAAGCTGGCCCAATTAGTGGAACCAGAAATTAATCAATAGGTTCTTCGTGTTTAAGATTGATACCGGAATAGGGGTCAATCGGGCTATCCTTCTCACAGATATTTATAAAACAGCATGGTATACTGATAATATTTGGATATGGTTAACTAAATATATTCTTAATCATCGGGACGAATCTCTCCATGTCAATTTTTAACCTCGTGTCGGCGCTTAGACTTCATCAATGGATGAAAAATATTCTTATTTTTGTCCCTTTACTTGCGGCCCATAAATTTAATCAAACTGAAAGCCTCTTTGAAGCTTTCAGAGCATTTGTCACTTTTAGCATTACTGCCTCCGGTGTTTACGTCATAAATGATTTGATTGATGCCAAAGAAGACCAAGCGCACCACCGCAAAATGAATCGTCCATTTGCTTCGGGAGCAATTTCTCGAAAAATCGGCCATATGATGTGGATCTTTCTAATTCTTTTGGCGGGGGTATTGGCGGTTTCATTGCATGGTCGTGATTTTTGCATCACCCTTTTAGTCTACTTCCTACTAACTCTGGCCTATTCATTGAAGCTGAAACAGATTGCTATCCTTGATGTTTTAGTGCTTTCTGCTTTTTATACTCTGCGAATTATAGCTGGAGCTGCTGCGATAGGAGTAATCCCGTCTTTTTGGCTTTTAACTTTTTCAATGTTCTTCTTTCTTAGTCTGGCGATGATGAAGCGATTTATTGAAATTGGTGCCCTTAAAGGATCTGGAAAAGTTTTGGGTAAAGGTTACTCATCCGAAGATGCAACAGTTCTCTTTAGTCTTGGTACTTCGACTGGCTACATTTCGATCCTTGTCCTTGCTCTTTATATTCAAGACCAGCATACAATTGATATGTATGCCGAACCTCGATTTATTTGGCTTGCATGTCCTATCTTACTTTTCTGGATTTCTAGATCATGGTTTTTGGCTCACCGAGGAATGGTCCATGAAGATCCCATTGTTTTTGCCCTTCAAGATAGGATTAGTCTCCTGCTGGCAGTCGCTGTGATTTTTGTATTTACCCTCGCTAAATTTGGTGGGGAATTATGAATCAGATGAAGGTGATTCAAGGGTGGGGGCAATATCCAAAAATCCAAGCAAACGTTTTAACCCCGAAAACGAGGCTTGAATTATTGGAACATCTGAGGATGGGACCACTCATTTGTCGCGGATCAGGCTTAAGTTACGGCGACAGTTCTCTCGAGACAAACGTTTTGGAAATGACAAATCTTAAACGCATAAATTTTGATAAGACTACTGGGTTTGTCACTTGCGATTCCGGTGCTAGACTCGTTGATATACTCGAGTTGGTTATTCCTCAGGGATGGTTTTTACCAGTCACGCCGGGAAGCTCCCATATCACCGTGGGTGGCGCTATCGCTGCAGATGTTCACGGAAAAAATCATTTTGATTGTGGAACCTTCAGTCAGTTTTTAATCACTTTTGATTTGTTACTTGGGAATGGAGAAATCGTCACCGTTTCAAAAACCGAAATACCAGAACTCTTTCATGCTACTTGCGGAGGGATGGGGCTCACCGGTATCATCCTGACCTGCCAAATAAAGCTAAAACGTATCGTCTCAAGTAACATTAACCAAACTGCTCTATGCCTTAACACGTTGGAAGAGCTTGTAGATGCTTTTCAGGAAAATTCTAAGCAAGCTTATTCCGTGGCCTGGATCGATGGACTTGCCAAAGGTAAGCGTCTTGGTCAATCGATTCTTTACCTCGGCAATCATGCAGATGATAATCACCTTGAGTTCGAAAACTTATTTCAAGTGAATCTTCCCAAGATTATACCGAGCAGTATTTTGAATTCTTTTTCTCTACAAACCTATAACCTTTTGCATTCTCTGCGTACGTCTTTGACTGCATCCCAAAGTAAGGTGTCCTACAGTCAGTATTTTTATCCTCTCGATAGAATAAAAAACTGGAATCGCCTTTACGGAAAAAAGGGATTCATTCAATATCAATTCGTTATTCCTGAAGCTTCTGCCTTGAATGGACTGAAACAAGTGTTGAATGAAGTTCATCATTCTGGTCAACATCCATACCTCGCGGTATTGAAGCGTTTTGGAGAAAACAACGAAAACTTATTAAGCTTTCCACTCAAAGGGTATTCATTGGCCTTAGACTTCAAAGTAAGTTCAGACGTATTTAAATTGATATCTCGTTTAGATCAGATGCTTTTAGAGCATCGAGGAAGAGTCTATCTGGCCAAAGATGCACTACTGTCAGAGCACTCTTTTAAATCTAGTTATACCAAGTGGACCGACTTTGAAAACATTAGACACAAGTATCATGCTGTAGGAAAATTTTCCTCGCATCAATCAAAACGCTTAGGATTAGCATGACTAAAAAAGAATTGGCGTTAAGATATTCTATTTATTTTCTCGTTGTGATTTACGTCACGTGGTTTGTAGTCTTTGAATCAATGAGTTTACCCTTGAAAATTGACACTCATATTCATGTCTTCAGGGTGATGAATTTTGTGCAAAGTTTTAAACAAGGAATCCTGTTTCCCAGTTGGCACGACTCACCCTTCTGGGGATACCCAGAGGATTATAACTTTTTTCTTTCTTATTTGTTCACATCTCTCTTAGGTTTGATCTTACCCATAGCAATCAGCTTCAAAATTGCTTTTCTCTTTTTCTATTGGCTTGCAGCGTTTAGTTGTGACT
>CANFNN010000123.1 GCA_947448095.1 Bacteriovoracaceae bacterium
TGAATTTTTCTGGAGTTCTTCATTTTGTTGAGTCAATGATTGTTTCGTTTCCTGAAATGTCTCCGGCTCTTTCAGAAAATTTATCTGATGACAAATTTCAAAAGAGTACCAAGTATGTACTAGAAATTTTGGCCGATGCCAAAATTCAAACAGACCTCGCAGAGTTTTTATCAAAAAAAGGTGTTTTTGAATTAATTGAAATCATGACCCAAGAGTATGTACCTACTTCAGAAGCGCCTAAAACAATCGTCAAAAGCCAGACCGTACCTGTTAGTTATGTTGAAAATCCTCAGACTAAGGAATCAGTTCAAACAAGGAACTGTTTTAATGAACTCACGACAAAGTATGAACAGAATTCAAGTTATTACAGTCTTGTAAATACTTTGCCTGAATCTTGCTTAGGGGTTCTTGGGCAAGTGGGATTTGTGGGGCAAATTTATCTATGGATGAATTCATCAGAACGATTCTTCCAAAAAAATTATCAGGTTGATGATTTTCATTCCGCGACAGGTGTTTGGTCGCCAGGAATGTTGCAGTTTATCTTTTCTTCTGCGGTTAAGGCGGACCTAGCTCTTAAAAACGTGAACGGTCAATCTGGTCTGAAAGCAAACCTAGATGAGATTCACCGAACTTTAACGGATAAACGCCTTCTTGAGACTTTTCATCAGTTCTCCCAATTGTTTTATTCTATTGATCAGAAACTGGGACTAGATTCCCGTCTGTTGAATTTTGTGAATTCGCAGACAGATTCAGTACTTAACCAGATAACGAATGATGGATTTAAATTGCTAAAAGCTTCTAGTCCTTACATTCAGATCACTGACGATAATAAATCATGTCTTGATTTGAATCAAAATCTGGGAGTGAATACCTGCCTTAGTCAAAACGATATCTCCGGCGATTTTTCTAAATTACTTCGTTTACTTAAGCGAAAAAATGAAAAGAATGAATCTCTCATAAAAAACCTCATTGCGTGGATTCATCCTGATGGAGGAATCAACATTCCCTTTAAAAAGAATAAAAAAGATCTGCACCAAACTTCCCTGGATGAAATTGTACGTTTTCTTTATGATCTCTCTGATGAAAAGACCAATAAACTCCTGGTGTATAAACAGATGAATTCCACTGTTTCGACACAGGGTACAGTCATTGACCGATTAGAAGTTGTCATACGTGATATCTCTTTTTTGAACAACTTCTATGGCGCCTATTTCATGAATATGGTGGCTTCAGCTGATAATTACAGGGAAGAAGTTTCTGATTCTGAAAAATTACTTAAGATGCTTGATGGATCAGCAGGTGTTCTACGTGGCCTCCATACATTCCCAGCCGATACTAAGTACCGTTTAAAAAATATTCGACAAACTTATTCCTCATTAGTTGAAGTTTCTGATCAATATCTTCAAGCCGATGGGACCTTTCGCACTTATGGTCCTTTTATTCAAAGCTTACTAACCACTATTGGAGCTTCATCAAGTGTCGGGACTCAGGATTTTAATGCTTACAGGGTCCCTAAAGAAAGCATCGTTGATGGTCATAATGGACAATTTTTAACAACAGTTGTTCAGATGTCAGGTCTCAGACATCTCTCGCAATTTGTTCGGGCAAGATTTGATTCTAAATTGAGTGCTCTTGATAGTCTGGACTTTAAAAAGGTAAATAAAAATCTTATTGGCCGTCACTCTTTGACTTCAATTCAAAATCGTCTTGAATCAATTTTAGATAAATATTTAGATAATAATAAAAATCAATTGAACCTAATGGTTGATGATGCTGTGTCCTTTGTGGCGAATCTTGATCAAGATGACCAAAAAAACCTTGAGGAAATAATCGCAAAAGTATTAGTGCTTTTATCTGATGAGCGTGTTTCAAATAAAAATATTGAAAAGCTTGGGGACATGATCGAGTTATCTATTGAAATGTGGCCTGAGCTGAGGACTATTGTTTCTCAGGTTGAAAATAAAAAAGAGCTTCTCGCTTTAATCAATCAATTTTTAGATAACTGTCTAAACAATCCAATCGAATTGAATCGCTTGACCGAGGTTTTAGCTGCATCAAATTTAATAAATTTTGAGGATCTTCAGGCGCTATTAGCGGATAAAAAGCTTCAGGAGAATCTGGCCCGTTTCCTAAACCAGTTATTAATCATGAATGATTTTCAAACTACTCTAAACTGGAATGAAACTTTTCAAGTGATGTTCTCTCCCGGTGACATGCGTTGGGAATCTTTAAAAACATGGCTGCAAGACGCCCTCGGAGGGAAAGAACATAAGTTGAGTCTTTCACTATTGATTTCTGTTCTTGGGGAGAAAACTTCGCAAGGTTACCGTCTTGAAGGCATTATGGATGAGCTCTTCCTCAATCATCGGCCTGAAATTGAGCAGTTTTTGAACGAAACATTTAAAAGTTTACAGCTTAAAGCCGACTAATTCTCACAGGTAAATTTATTCCCGTCTTCTTCTCTTGAGAGCCTTCTCTAAGGTGTTATAATAATTAAACAACTTTTCAGCAGGGTTACCTTTTGAGATCACTAAATTTGGCCAAAAACGGATTTAATAAAATTCGTGCCCATCACAAAGAATTAAAACAATCTGATCTAGAAGATTCTATTAAATCTGTGCCTCCAGGTGAATGGTGCGTACTTAATCATTCAGAATTAAATGGTGCTTGGTTGTGTTTTGTAAATTCTATGATTGATGAGAAGTACGCCAGTATTCATTTAATAAATTTTTTAAATAAATCTCAAATCTCAGATTTTAATGTAGAAAACCATATTCGTGATGTTCTTAAAATTTCGTTTGAAAAACGACAACGCTTTTCAGGTTACAGTCAGGGAGCTCGCATATTTTACGGCGCTTCAGATGGATTACCGGGATTAATTATTGATCAGTTTTTAGACAAGGCCGTGATTCAAATTAATACGGCTGGTGTTGATAAATTTCGATTACTGATTCAATCGACTGTTGAAAAATTGATCAATGGCAAAGCGTACTTCCTAGATAATTTAAAATATCGAGAAAAAGAATTTCTACCAACCTTTGAATGTGAACCTATTCCTGCTCTCGAAATTGAAGAAAATGGTCTTCGCTACAGCCTAAGAGCTGAGGTTATTCAGAAAGTCGGTTTTTATTATGACCACAGGGAAAATCGATATCAATTAATGCAGTTGCTAGGCCGACTTCGCGTGAAATATTCCAGTGCCGTTGATTTGTTTTGTTACGCAGGTGCCTGGGGTCTATCGGCTCTGAATGCTGGAGTAGAATCAGTGACTTTTGTTGACCAGGGAAATTTTGAGCATGAGATATTGGCCGGTCTCAAAATGAATGATTTTGACACCCGTGGAAAATTTGTGCGCTCGGATGTGTTTAAATTTCTGGACGAAGCCATTCAAAAAAACCAACTTTTTGATATGATCCTTTGTGATCCTCCGGCTTTTGCCAAAAGTCATTTACAAAAAGATCAGGCCCTAGAAGGGTATAGCAAATTGCACCGCAAAGTGATGAAAGCTAGCCGACCCGGAGCTTTGCTCGTATTTTCATCTTGCACTCATTATGTCAGCCATGAAGAATTTCAGAAAAATATTCTTGAAGCCGCCTACAAAGAAAATAAAAAAATTCAATTACTCTTGAGCGGTATGCAGGGTTGGGATCACCCGGTTTCGTCACTTTCAGAAAAGTCTAATTACATCAAATGCTATTTTTATTTATTGGAGTCTTAAATGATTTTACAAGAAAAAGTTCATAACGTTATTAAACAGGCAAAAACCATTATCTTTGGGCAAGATGAGTTACTTGAATCGATTGTTGCCGCCCTTGTTTGTGAAGGCCACCTTCTCATCGAAGGATTGCCTGGACTTGGAAAAACTTTAAGTGTCTCAGTCATGAGTAAAATATGTGATCTTCAGTTTCAAAGAATACAATTCACACCTGATCTTCTGCCATCAGACTTAATTGGTACTATGATGTACAATCAACAGAAGCAGGAATTCACAACAAAATTTGGTCCTATATTCACTCAACTCGTTCTTGCGGATGAAATTAATCGCTCTCCTGCAAAAGTTCAGTCTGCTCTCTTAGAGGCCATGGCGGAAAAACAGGTAACTATTGGTGATAAAACCCATAAGCTTCCTACCCCCTTTGTAGTTTTGGCGACACAGAATCCGATTGAGCAAGAAGGAACCTACAATTTGCCTGAAGCTCAACTTGATCGATTCATGATGAAAATTGCTGTGGATTATCCCGATTTTGAATCTGAAAAAAGCATTTTAGGACTTAAGCCACAACAAATGGATATGAAATCATTAATCAATCAAAATGATCTTATTGAATTAAAATCTAAGATTGACATGATTTACGTGGATGAAAAAATTAAAGATATGATTATCAGGATGGTGCATGCGACTAGACCTGGAAATAAACTCTTTCCGAAAAAATACGAAGGTACCTTGATCGCCGGTGCTTCTCCCCGAGCCTCTATTTGGCTCTACAAAGTTGCCAAGTTTAAAGCTTTTATGGACGGTAAAGACTTTGTCTCCCCTGATCATGTTCTCTCGATTGTTCCATCGGTAATGGGACATAGAGTAATTGCTTCGTACGAAGCTCAGATCGATAAAATTAACACACGCAATCTGGTCGCAACGATTGCAGCGAACGTAATCTAAGATGAATATTAAGGAGATTGAACGGGTCGTAGGAATGATCCAGTCTCATATCTTTAAAAACTCTAATGCCTATGCTTCAGGTATGTTGAAATCCCATTTTCGAGGATCTGGTCTGCAATTTCGAGAGCATCAAGTCTATGTTCCAGGAGATGACGTCAGATTTATCGACTGGAAACTTTCAGCAAGATCTTCCAATATTTATGTTAAAACATTCGAAGAAGAACGCAATGTAGAAATAGTAGTGTTCTTAGATCTCAGTCAGACACTTTTTTATGGTTTTAACCAGGTTTCAAAACTCCAAGCATTGATAGAAATTATTGGTTTGCTTTATTTGTTAGCAGGGGAAACCCATGACGCTATTCGAGTTATTATTTGGTCAAACAAAACAATAAATCTTCCGCCTAAAAAAGGAAAAGAAGGCCTGACTCTTTTTATCTCAATGCTTGAGAGATTAGAAGTTATAGATTCTGAGGGTAAAGTTATCGTTGGCAATAGTAAGATGACTAATTCTCAAACTGAATTGAATAAGGTGACGCAAATAAAATCATTTCTTGCTCGTCGTAAAGAAGTTATTTATTTAGGTGACCTCAGTCTCGTTGAGGATAAAAGTTTATGGGACAAATTGTTGGATAAAAAACATATGCACTGTTTTAGGATTTATTCACCCATTGATAAAAACAGTAATTTGCCATTTTTATTTAAAACTAAAAGTCCATTATCAGGAAAATCGATTGTTACCGATCTCAAAGGTAATGATGAACCTGCGATGTTTTTAAAGGAAAGATATAAAGAAATTGGTGTTCACGAAAGATACCTTGAGAAATTTGTCAGGGAATTAGTGTGATAAAATTTCTAATATTTTTCATTTTATTTATGAATTTTGCCTGGTCTCGAGTTGGTCTTGAGTTAGTGATTGATACTCCGACAATTAAACAAGGTGAAATTACCACTGGTAAATTGATAGTAAAGCAAGCCGAAGGGCAATCAGCATTAACAGGGCTTCAGGGAAAAAATATTGCGAAGACGCTTTATCTATTAAAAGTTGGGCCTTTTATGGGCAAACTTGGCTCACTTCAATCTGACGTGAAAATTATTTTCTTAACTGTTCCTCCAACAAATGCAATCAGCGATTTAACAAATAATGAAGAAGTATTTGTGGTATGGAACAATGTTGAGGTTCTACCAACTGAACCCGCTAAAACATTTCTTCTTGGTGATTTCGATATTCCTGGCAGAAAAAAAATCATGATATGGATCATCGCCTTAAGTGTAATTGTTTTGCTTTTAAGCCTTGCTCTATGGATCAGGGAAAAGAGGCAAAGTAAAAACAAGTTCAAAGTTTATAGGGAAACTCTTAGGCAAGGGTTAATGGGTTGCACCTCCTATGATGAAATTGTCTTTTTGTGGCGCAATAAAAAAGAATACTTAACTGCTTTTCCTCGAATCGAAAATAATTTTAAAGTATTTGAAGAGACTCTTTTTAAATATCAGTTTAAATTCTCAAGAAGTGAAAAAGAAGTGGAAGAAGTTATCGAAGCCTATAAAAAATTTAAAGCAAGTATTATGGGCTCAATAAATGAAGCGTGAAATGATAAAGTTTTTATTTCTTTTTTTGTGTCTCATTATGGTGTTTAACGCCATCGGGTCAGAAGATTTGCCAGCTATCCCAAAAGCTGTATTAGACAAAATGGATCAACTCAGGCGCGGAGAATTAAATCAACTTGAAAAGATTAAACTGGCCGACGAACTTCAAAGAGTAGGTGCTAAGTCTGAATCCCTGGCGCTTTATCAAGAAAATCTTCCAAGTAAAGACACTAATCAAAAGATTCCCCCTGAGGCTTACCTCAATTATGGAACAGCACTTCTTGAAAAAGGTGAAGAGCAAAAAGGATTAGAGGTTTATGAAAAATTAAAAACTTCTCTTGATCCACAATCTCCGCAAACGAGAAAGCTGCAAGAAATTATGGAGAAAAATGTTGTAAATTTCTTTCAGGTTCAAGAACAAAAAAAACAACAAGAAAAGAAAGAACAAAAAGAAGAAAACGAAAATAAAGATAAGCAGGATCAAAAAGACGGTCAGTCTGGTGAGAATGGTTCTGAGAAAAAAGATCAGCAAGGCTCTGGTCAAAACTCTAAAGATCAGCAAGATAAAAAACAGCAAGAGAAACAATCTAAAGACGAAAAAGATAAAGAGAAAAAAGATCAGCAAGATAAAAAAGACAAAGAAGACAAAAAATCTGAGGAAGAAGATAAGAAAGACCAAAACAAGTCACCGCAAGATGGGGAAAAAAGTCAACTTCCTCCACCTAAAATGCCTCCCAAGCTCAAGCAGTTGATGTCGGATGATCGGCAGCTTCAGCTAAAAGTTATTGAACAAGGCACGCGTGATATGAATCGAAGAAATAGTCGTGAAAATAAGGACTGGTAATATGAAGATTCTCGCTATTCTTTTAGTAGCATTCAACATGCTACTTGCTTACGCTGATGAAGTGAAAATAGAACTTAATCCTGCTAAACCGGTCGCCGGCGAGATGTTTCAGGCCTTCTTTCGGATCTTTAGTGATGCGGACACTGAGCCGGTCATCAATTTTAGTCCTTTTAGGATTGAAGTTGTTGGAAAAAATAATTATGGGGTTAAAACTAGTACCGTTTATATGAATGGTAAGTTCACTACTTCTAGAGAAATTACGATTATCTATGACCTTGTTGCTAGTCAGTCCGGCATTGCTGGTCTGAGAGATATTAACATTCAGGTGGGGAATAAAACAATTCGTCATCCCAGCATGACATTTAATATTCTTAAAGAACCCGAAGTCGCTGCCGATGTTTTTGTTATGACTGATGTTCAAAAGAAAATGATCTTCTTAGGCGAAGGCATTGTTGTACGATATTTTTTATACAGCAAAGTACCGGTTAGTAATTTAGATATTAAGAAATATCCCAAGTTAAATAATTTTCTCAAGAGATTTTTGCAAGAACCTGAAAGATCTGAACGAGTTAATGTGGATGGTGAGCCTTACATTCGCACCCAGATCTATGGAGCTAAGCTTTTTCCAGAGAAAACAGGTGAGCTAAGGATTGATCCCCTTCATTTATCTGTGACAGTGATCAATTCCCGAGGTGGAGACCCTTTTGGATCTTTTGGACTTGGGCGTGAGTCCAGAGTTAAGTCGGTCTCTAGTGAATCGATAAAAGTTGAAGTTAGGCCTTTGCCGGTTGAAGGAAAGGACGAGCACTTTACTGGACTCGTCGGTAAGCATGATTTTGATCTTCAAATTAACTCTTCTCGCTTAATTGTTAACGAACCACTTGAGGTAAAATTATCCGTTACTGGGGGAGGGGCGCTTGAGAATATGGAAGCCCCGACCATCTTAAAACATGAAAGTTTGGAAGAGTTTGAATCTAATGGCGATCTCAAAATAATGGATGCTGATAAGGCGACCAAAACCTTTGATTATACA
>CANFNN010000124.1 GCA_947448095.1 Bacteriovoracaceae bacterium
AGAATGAAAAGTATTTTCAGGAATTAAAAAAATCTGAGATCTCTAATTTAAGTCAAAAGCGATCTTATGAAGTTTTGGTTCGATTAACGTCCAAAAATATTGGCCTTGAATCCATGAAGATTATCGAGCAGCTTCAGAGCTGGAAAAAACCAACTAAGAATGATTTATCCAGGATGGAAACCAAAGTGAAACATCAATTTGAAGCCTTAAAAAAAGGCCTCAACCAAAGACTGATTCAAATCACTGAAGACCGGACTAAGTAAAAATCTGCATCACTTTTTCGTCTGTCGCAGGGAATTTTTCAAGTACTTCAGGCTCGCCATTCTTTAAATCAATTTTGGCTCCCCAGGTCTTGATGTCGTGCTCAAAGATCATGGTTTTTTTACTTTGCGAGATAAATTGATAAAATTCTTGTTTGTCCTTAGTGGTCTGGCCAGGAGCTATGTCATAACCCATGACCCAAGGAATGGGGATGTGGTGAGCAGTCGGCACAAGGTCGGCCATATAGATGAAATTCTCATCCCACGCGTGCATGAGATAGGGAGTATGGCCGAAAGAGCATTTAAAATGAATGGTATCCGCCTCGTCGCTGAGAATGACTCCCTCGTTTCCACTGAGCCAATGAACCTTTCCACTGCTTTCGGCGCTATCAATTAATGTCTTAAAATACTGGTCATGAAAGGAGCCCGAATCTCTAGCAGTAGGGTTAAGAGCGTATTCATAGTGCTGCCGATGAATATGCAATGTCGCTTTAGGAAATAGTAAGTGATGAGGATCCTCACTGCCTAATCCTCCCACATGATCAAAATGCAGATGGGAGATAATAAGGTCAGTTATATCAGAAGGATTTAGATTGAATTGGTCTTTGAGAATTTGCACCAGAGGATTTTTCATCCCTTCAACCCCAAAACGGGCGTCAAACTTATCCCCGTGGTAGTCCCCAATACCCGTATCAATCAGGATGTTTTTGTGGGTGGTTTGGATCAACATGACACGGAGGCTCAATTGGATTCTGTTTAATTCATCCGCTGCGATGGCTTTTTGCCACAAAGGTTTAGGAATAATTCCAAACATTGCCCCGCCATCAAGCTTAAATACTGCTGGATGAAGAACGTAATATTTTTTCATAACACCTCGCGCGTTTTTTTCGAGACCTTTTCATTGATAGAGCCCGATAAATGCCTATAATGTCCAGCATATACTTTTTATTCTGGATTTTAAGGAGACCTATGAACGTTCATGAGTACCAGGCAAAAGAACTTATGCGAGAGTTCGGCATTAGCGTCTTAAAGGGCGGCATTGCAAATACTCCTGCTGAGGCAGTTGAAGTTGCAAAAAAACTAGATACGAAAGTTTGGGTTGTTAAGGCCCAAATTCATGCTGGAGGTCGCGGAAAAGGCGGCGGTGTGAAGCTTGCGAGATCACTTGAAGAAGTTGAAAAACTTGCAGGTGAAATTTTAGGCATGCAACTCGTGACTCATCAAACTGGACCTGAAGGAAAAAAAGTTCTTAAGGTTTTGATTGAGCAGGGTTGTGACATCGATCATGAGTACTACTGTGGTATCGTTCTTGACCGAGTGACTGGACAAAATACTTTCATGGTTTCAGTTGAAGGCGGAATGGACATTGAAAAAGTGGCCCATGATACTCCTGAGAAAATCATTAAGGCGCATATCAATCCTGCTACTGGTTTTACTCCAGCTGTTGGTCGCAAACTTGGATACGCTCTTGGCCTTAAAGGTGAAACTTTAAACAAAGCGATCAAATTCTTTGATGGTCTTTATAAGCTCTACACTCAAAAAGATTGCTCAATTGCAGAAATCAATCCACTCGTGACTACTAAGTCAGGTGACGTTTTAGCTCTTGATGGAAAACTAAACTTTGATGACAACGCACTTTTTCGTCACCCAGAAATTGAGGCAATGAGAGACATTACTGAAGAATCAGCTCAAGAACTTGAAGCTGGCAAATTTGGTCTGTCTTATATCTCTTTAGACGGGAACATTGGTTGCCTCGTTAACGGTGCCGGTCTTGCGATGGGTACTCTTGATATTTTAAAAATTCACGGCGGAACTCCGGCCAACTTTCTTGACGTGGGCGGTGGCGCTACAAAAGAAACAGTTCAAAAAGCATTCACGATTATTCTTCAAGATCCAAACGTGAAAGCAATTCTTGTGAACATCTTCGGTGGAATCATGAAATGTGACATCATTGCAAATGGCGTTGTTGATGCGGCCAAAGAGCTTTCTTTGAAAGTGCCTTTGATCGTTAGACTTGAAGGGACGAACGTTGCCCTTGGGAAGAAAATTCTAAGTGAATCAGGTCTTAAGATCACTGCTGCTAATGATCTCGCTGATGCTGCTCAAAAAGCAGTTGCAGCCGCTAAAGGAGCTAAATAATATGGCCATTTTAATTAATAGAAATACTCGTTTGATCACGATCGGTCTGACTGGTAAGCAAGGAACTTTCCATACTCTTCAATCACGCGACTACGGTACTAACGTTGTTGGTGGTGTGACTCCTGGTAAGGGCGGAACAATTCACGAAGGGATTCCTGTATTCAACACAGCTTATGAAGCGATCAAAGAAACTGGTGCTAACGCTGCTATGGTTTTTGTTCCGCCAGCCTTTGCTGCTGACTCAATCATGGAATGTATTGAAGCAGAAATGCCTTTGATCATTGCTATTACTGAAGGTATTCCAATACAAGATATGATCAAAGTGAAAGCGATGCTGAAAGGCTCTAAGTCACGTTTGATCGGTCCAAACTGTCCGGGTGTTATCACTCCGGGTGAATGCAAAATCGGCATTATGCCTGGTCACATTCATATGCCAGGCAACGTGGGAGTTATCTCTCGTTCTGGAACTTTGACTTACGAAGCTGTTTTCCAACTCACTCAGCGTGAAATTGGTCAATCGACTTGCGTTGGTATTGGTGGAGATCCAGTTAACGGAACTAACTTTATCGATATTCTTGAAATGTTCGAAAAAGATCCAGATACCAAAGCTGTGATCATGATCGGTGAAATCGGTGGGACTGCTGAAACTGAAGCTGCCCGTTGGATTAAAAAGAATATGACTAAGCCAGTCGTAAGCTTTATTGCTGGTGCTGCGGCTCCAAAAGGCAAAAGAATGGGTCACGCTGGAGCAATTATCTCCGGAGAAGACGATTCGGCCGAGGCCAAATTCAAGGTCTTGCAGGAATGTGGCGTAACAATCGCACGATCTCCAGCAGAACTTGGACAAAAGGTCGCAGAAGTATTAAAGAAGTAATAATAAATTTATAAGGAGCACTCACATGGCCAACGAAAAAACGCTTTCAATCATCAAACCTAACTCAACTCTTGATAACAATATCGGGAACATTATTGCTGTTTTCGAAAAAAATGGTCTTCGCGTTTCTGCCGCTAAATTCGCTAAACTTTCTAAAGAGAAAGCTGAAGGTTTTTATATCGAGCACAAAGAGCGTCCATTCTTTGGCGAATTGGTTAATTTCATGACTTCAGGTCCAGTTATGATCATGGCCCTTGAAGGCGAAAACGCTATTACTAAAAACCGTGAGCTTATGGGTGCAACTAATCCAGCTAACGCTGCTGAAGGCACAATTCGTAAACTTTACGCTAAGTCTGTTGGTGAGAACTCAGTTCATGGTTCTGATTCAGCAACTGCTGCAGAAAGAGAAATCGCTTACTTCTTCGAAAAACACGAAGTTCTTAATCGTTTCTAATCCTTAAAATTTTTAAGATTGAAGAAGCCTCGCGAAAGCGGGGCTTTTTTTTTGCCTTAGTTTTGTCTAGCGTCATAGAAAATTTTTAATTTGGACAATCCAATTCTAAGTACTTACACTTATTCCATTACGAATGATTTTTATAAACTTCCTCTTTTAAAGAGGAAGTCACATTTCAAAAGGATTGATATGAAATTGTTTCTCTGCGCAGTCGTTGCTCTTGCTTCACTAAGTGCCTTCGCTCAAAAGAGCATGGTAACTCTTTCTGGTTATGAAACTGGAACTTCTACTGATAGATCTTTAGATCTTGCTTCAGGCTCAGGCTCAAATCCTCATGTTTACGCTACAAATATTGCTCTTAACTATGCTTATTCAGTAACTGATGCTGTTCAAGTTGGTGCAAAATACAAAAACTTCAGAGAAGAAACTTCTGGCTCTGCAAGTGCTCAATCTTCTAAGACTCTAGGTCTTCAAGTTATTTATAACTTTGCTGGTAAGTTAACTGACACAGATTATGCAGCTGTTCATTACGACACAAAAACTATGACTCAATCAAACGACAAGACAAACACTTGGACTGCTGAATACGGTCACCGCTTTAGCCTTGGAAATCTTTGGGGTATGAACTTCAACTATTCTCCATCTGCTAGCCTTGCTTTCGCTAAGACTTCTCCAGCAGCTTCTGGATCTGATGATTCTTCTACAACATCTTTTACACTTAACTTCGTTAAGTTTGATGTTCTTTTCTAATTTCGACTTAGTCGTATAGAATATGGCCCCGCTTTATGCGGGGCTTTTTTTTGCCCAAATTCCGAACCAATTTCCTTCTGTCTAGAATCACTGCTCCCTCATTCGCAATTCATCCCAAAACTTGCCCTCGTCTAGGCCATTGCCTATGACTTTGCAGGAGGCAGTCCCTAAACTCTGGCTAACTGGTTTAACTTTAACCAAGTAACACAAAGGGGACAGCATGAAAAAGCTACTTGCGCTCGGCCTGGCCACTCTCAGTTTTAGTGCACTCGCAGACTTTCGAAGAGACTCTAAATTCATGCAAAAAATGGAGACGACTCCTGCCTCAGAGGGCGTGAGACACATGTTCGAATTTAATGTGGATTCTATTTTAGGGGCTGCCGTTTCTTTTGATAAATCTAAGGTCAAAGGATCCGATGCCTCGAATGATACGAAGGCGAATGTTTCCTTGAACTACGCTTATGGAATCGCTCCGCTGGTTCAATTAGGGATGCGGTTTAATTACTTCAATGGAATTGCTGGAAGTAGTGAGCACGAGAATCTGGACTTCTCGGTAGGTGGTATTTTGAACAATATGGAAGATTTCAAACAATCAGCTTACGTATCTCTTTACCTTGGTGCAGGTTGGTCTCAGGACTTTGGGGCGAATTCTAGGGATGATCTGCGTTTTGCCACAATCGCCATCGGTAAACGATTTCCGCTTGATCAGTTTGGCCTTAAACACGTCACCTATACCCCTGAAGTTGCGATCAAAAATGTGACTTCAACCACCAGTAGCGGTCTGGATTACTCCCAATCCGTTCAACTTCGAGTGCTTCAGTTCTCAGTCTTTTTCTAGGTTTTAGGGAAATGGCCTCTAAAATGGGCAAAGTGAAAGGGCAATTTGCAGGTCTGTAAAAGATTCAAAGCCCTAGAAACTATAACGCGTGTGCGTTATAGTTTGATTGTCATATGCCCATTTTAGAGGAGTTCTCATGTTTAATCTCGGCGATCACGTTGTATGTCCAGGCCACGGAGTTGGTCAGATTTGTAGCGTCGAAACGAAAGAATTGAATGGTGAGCCTAAGAGCTTTTACATCATTAAAGTCATCTCAAATGGCATGAAAGTCATGATTCCGGTTGATAGCAAAGAGGGTGTTCGCGCACTTATGCCTTCGACTGAGACGCTGGGTGTGTTTGAGCTGTTAAAAGACCAAAATGTGAAAGTTGATATGTCGACTTGGAACCGTCGCCACAGAGAATATTCGATCAAAGTGAAAACCGGCTCACTGTTTGAAATTGCCGACGTTCTTCGCCAATTATTGCTGCTTAAAATGACTAAAAAATTGTCTTTCGGTGAGCGTAAAATGCTCGATCAGTGTAAAGACTTAATCGTCAAAGAGATCGCTCTGGCAACTGGCTCTCCTGAAGGGTCAATTTCTGAGAAAATAGACTCTCTTTACACCTAAGAATTAACAAATTCCTGCTTAAAGTGTATTCTCTTCCTCATTACAAATGAGGAGCTTCCATTATGACTGTTCGAGTAAGATTTGCCCCATCACCTACAGGGTATCTTCACATAGGTGGGGCCCGAACCGCCCTTTATAATTATCTTTATTCAAAATCGGTTGGTGGAACTTTTGTTCTACGAATTGAGGATACTGATCTCGAGCGTTCCAACGCTGAGTATGAAAAACTTCAGATGGATGATTTGAATTGGTTAGGGATCATTCACGACGAAGGTCCAGATAAGCCGAATCCTAAATATGCTCCTTATCGTCAGTCTGAACGAACAGAAATCTATCAAAAATATGCTCTTCAATTGATCGAGAAGGGTCTTGCATACTACGACTTTTGCACTGATGAAGAATTAGAAGAAATGAAGGAGCGCGCGACTCGTGAAAACCGTGATCCGGTTTACGAAGGTAAATGGAAGGATCCGGCCTTTTTCCAAGAAGGACTTAAAAAAGTTGCTGCTGGTGAAAAAGCAGCGATCCGTTTTCGCGCTCCGAAGAAGGCCTTTACTCTAGATGATAAAGTGAAGGGAAGTGTCACTTATCCTGAAAACATGGTTGGGGACTTTGTGATCGTGAGATCAAATGGTTTACCGGTTTATAACTTTTGCTGTGTGGTTGATGATCATTTGATGGATATCACTCACGTTATTCGCGGCGAAGATCATCTCAACAATACTGTTCGCCAACTTATGATCTATGAGGCCTTGGGTGCTAAGCTTCCAGTGTTTGCCCACGTTTCTCTTTTGATTGGTCAAGACCGTCAGAAACTTTCTAAGCGTCACGGCGCAACTTCAGTCAATCTCTACCGGAATGAACACTATTTGCCAGAGGCCATGTGTAACTATCTCTGTCTTCTCGGTTGGTCTCATCCCTCTGAAAAAGATATTTTTGATAAGGCGGAACTCAAGGATGTTTTCAATCTTGAAAGATTCTCTGCCTCTGCTGCCATGTATGACATTGAAAAACTGAAATGGGTTAACGGTGAGCATGTTAAGAAAATGAGCAATGCTGATCTCATTACACTGGTAGATAAAGAACCAGAAACTGATTTCTTCTCTAAGCAAACTTCTGAGTGGAAGCTTGCCTGTGTGGAGCTTTTGAAAAGATATGCTTTATTTATTCCGGATTTTCCGAAACTCATCAATGATCTAATCTTAAAAGATGATCCTGAGATGACTGATGCATTGAAAGAGATTCTTGCTTGGGAAACGACGCCTAAGATTATGAGCTTTATTTCTTCTGAATTGGAAAAAGTGACTTCAGAGTTTGTGACTGAAGCTGAGTTAAATGGATGGATGGAATCTGTGAAAAAAGATCTGGGAATAAAAGGCAAGCCACTTTTTCAAGGTGTCCGTGCTGCTATTACTGGTCATGATCATGGACCTGATCTGAAATTTTTAGTTCCACTTACTCCAGTAAGTGTTCTTAAAAAACGTCTGCAGCATTTGAATAAATAGAAGGTTGAAAATGGCCAAAGAACTTAAAATTCATAACAATCTGACTCGAAAAAAAGAAACTTTTGAGCCGATTGAGCCTGGTAAGGTGAAGTTTTATTCTTGTGGCCCAACGACCTATGATTATCTCCATATCGGTAATGCTCGTGCCCTGGTTGTGGCGGATCTCTTTCATCGTGTTCTCAAAGCTTTTGGTTATGATGTGACCTTTGTTCGAAACTACACTGATGTGGACGATAAAATTATTGCTCGCGCCAAAGAAGTGAATCAAAATGCGATTGAATTCGCTGCCCACTGGGTAGATGAAGTGAAAATTGATATGGACTCACTAGGCATGAAGCCTGCCACTCATACGCCAAAAGTCAGTGAGACCATGCCTGAAATTATTCAGATGATTCAGGATATTATCAAAAATGGTTCTGGCTATGTGGTTGATGGGGAAGTTCTTTTTAGTGTTCCTAGTTTTCCAAGTTACGGTAAATTATCCAAAAAAGATTTGGACTCACTTCAACATGGAATTCGCGTAGAAGTTGAATCACATAAAAAAAATCCTTCTGATTTTGTTCTCTGGAAGCCCGCCAAAGAAGGGGAAGCTTCTTGGGATTCTCCATGGGGGAAAGGTCGCCCTGGTTGGCATATTGAGTGTTCGGCCATGGCCAAAAAGTTCTTAGGAAATACTCTTGATCT
>CANFNN010000125.1 GCA_947448095.1 Bacteriovoracaceae bacterium
AGCGTGATTGAACCCTCCCTGACTCTCGGTCCAAGTGATGCCTTACCTTCTTTAGCGAATGGTATGAATCTTCAGGCAGGTAACGGTGAGAGAGTCTATGGGATTGTACAATTAAGGGGCAATGGACGCATCAATTGGAAAATCATTGGTTCTCAGGTTCTGAAAGAAAATATCGAAGTCTCAGAGATTGTTCCTCAATATATTTCTCCCGATCTTAATCATGAAACCTATATGATTGCTGGAAAATATTTAAAAAAACTGACAAGTTCTCAGACCTACATGGCTGCCGGGACAAAGACGTTTTTGCTTTTTTCAATTGATGTTAAAATGATTATGGAACCTGGAATTAAAAATGCAGATTTAATTTTTACTTCAGATAAAGACGAGACAAAAATTCCTATGCGGCTTAATGTCGTTCCTTACGATTTACCTCAGATTGATTTTCCAGTTGGCTTTTTTGGTCCAGATCCCATCCCATTTACTTATTTTAAAGATCTTGGGCTTGAAAAAAATCGTAAAGAATATCGTAATGAAGCTCTCAAGCTATTAGGCAATGCCGGATTTACAACTTTTACTGGGCTGCCAGCTGTTAAGTTAATTACTGATGACGACATTTGGTCGCTTGATACGCGAGATGCTGATGAGATGATGACGGCCGCCAATAGGGCTGGAATGTCTAAAGTGTATTTTTCTTACGGTGGAAAATTTCCCCAAGAGTTTTTGGATGGATCTTTAATTCCCAGCGGAGTCTCAGAACAAGTCTTCTTTAAAAAAGTCTCACCACTTTTAAAAAAATATCTCGATAGGAAAGGAATGCCACTTGTCGTACATACATTTAGTGATGAGGCCGGTGGCTATAGCAACAAAATTGCTGAGGATGTCGCCCATGCCAAGAAGATAAAGTCCGTATTGCCTTTTTTGAAGCTAGGTGGCTTTTCTTCACTCTCAGATAAAGCCACTACGGAGCTTCGCTCATTTTTTGATTACGGCTTTTTTTCGAACTTTTCTCGGCAACAGTTAAGAGCAATTGGCCACAAAAAGAAATGGGGAAGTTATAATGCCTCTCCAGGAAATTTGGATGACCCACGTTTTACTTTTGGTCCTGGGCTTTTTTATTCAAGGCTCCAGGGGCTTTCGCACTATCTGGAATGGCACTCTAGCTCTGTGAGCAATTTTCCTTACTATGATTTGGATGGACGAGAAAGTGATGTCACAATGTTTCAGCCTACTTCTGATGGAAGATTGCTGCCGACATTAAGATTTATTCTTGCGAACGAGGGACTGAATAGCTTTCGTAAATTAAAAGTCTTGGACGAAGCCATTAGAAGCCGTAAGGGATCTTCTGAGGCGCGTGCGGCAGCGAACAAATGGCTGGAGTCTATTCGTTCTGGATCATTCTCTTCTCAGAATAATATTCTTAGACCTAGCGAGAACTTCAATTTTCGATTGTTCTGCACCGAACTTGATAATCATTTGTCCCGTCTGTTTACCTTATAGTTTTTACAAAACAATTGAATTCATTTGCTTCACATTTAGATAGGGATTACTTCTAAGTATCTATTTACTTTGGATAAACAACCATGCTGGTATTAGCACTTTTGCTCGGAATTTCTGCCTCCGCTTTTTCAGCTAGCTGGAGCTCGCTGAATAACCCATTTAAAATGGGCACAGACTTTAAAAGTGAACTTGTACATCTTCCAAACACGGGTTCTTTGGCCGATCAACGATTAGGGTGGCCGGGTAATCATTGGGCTAGCTACATTGGTGGAGTCGCCCATCGCTGGAGTGCTGGGAACCCCCAAAATTTTTCTTATAAACTCTTAAGTCTCTCAGAGCTCCAAAAGCTTGAGCCCCATGAATTAAATGAACTTTCCCCGGCTGAAAAATTTGATATTTATAATGGTAACTACAATTATCCCACGGTGAAGAATGTTTTTAGTCGTATTTCGCCTCTGGAAAGTGAATGGCATGGGATATGCCATGGGTATGCACCAGCAGCTCTCAACCATCCTGAACCTGCATCTGTCACATTAGTCAATCCCGATGGACTTTCGGTTCATTTTTATTCAAGCGATGTTTCAGGATTAATGTCTTTTTATTACGCCAACGTTGCTCAAACAACTGTCACCTTAATTGGTAGCAGGTGTCGTTATTATGCTGGATCAAAAATTCCGAAGAGATCACAGGAATCATGCAATGACATGAATGCTGGAGCCTTTCATGTCATCCTCGCCAACAAGCTAGGTCTAGGTGGAGTTGGATTCATTGCTGATATTGATCGATATTTTGAAGTCTGGAACCATGTTGCTGTTAACTACCAGTCTACAATTTTAAAAGAGACGGTGCCTGACGAGAGTTCTGCTCCTGGAACGGTCAAAAGAGTTCAAATCGCAAGTATCGTGACCTATGCAGCAGCCATTGCACCTAAGTTTGATCCCGTTCTAAACACTGAGGCTGCTGAGTATGCACAGAACACTTATGAATATTATGTAGATCTTAATAATTTGGGTCAAATCATCGGAGGGGACTGGATCTCTGAAGCTCGCCCAGATTTTGTTTGGACACAGAGAAAAGCTCTCTTTAACAAGGAGTGGGATTCTTTAAACCGGGTCTATTCTCCTGCCATATTAAGGCCTTAAGCCGATACTCACTTTACTGGCCCAATATCGATCCAATGCAATCCATTCAAATTTAAATTTCAAATGAAAATGTCTTTTTTATGACACCTGTAAAAATAACCTAAAGACGAAATTCAGTCCGATTTCAATGGTAAGGTTGCCCCACTTGTTATACTTCTGCCCCCGATTAAAAAACCTATTTAGGGAGTCTGAAAGATGAATCGTAAATTATTAAAGCCGTTGTTTATTCTGGGGACATTTATGGTAGCGGTACCATCATTCGCGATGGTCGAGCTAAGCCTCCAGGACTTAAGAAATGAAGTTTTGAATGAGAACATTGACATTAAAATACAATATGAAAAATACTACCAGGCCCAAAAAGGTGTTTCAGTCGCTTTAGGTCAGTTCTTACCAGCTGCAAACATCAACTTAATCAACGTGAATGCAACGTTAACTATTTTGCAATCTGTTGTTCCAACTCCTTCTGACTGGTTTTCATATCAGGCCAGCAAAGAATTAAGAATGGCAGAAAAGTTCACAACAGAAACTATCAAATTAAATATTCTTGAAGGTCTGACTGTTAATTTTCTGAATCTTAAGCATCATGAATCTTTAATGGCATCTCTTAAAACTCAAGAGTCACTCCTTAACCAGGCCTACGAAGAAGTGGTAAAAAAAGAAGAACTTGGTGTTGCAACTATTAATGATGTGTTTTTTGCTCGTAGAGGTCTTCTTCAGCATAAACAAGATATTTTCATGCTCGATTCTTTGATCATTGCTGAAAAGCAAGCATTGTTAATTGCTTTAAACATGTCTCCTAAAGAGGAACTTTCACTTGGCAAGCTTCCTGTTGAGAATTTGTCTGTGATCCCACATAGTGTTGAAGAAGGTGCTAATCTCGCAATCAATAACTCGACAGAGCTTTTGAGTAACTCATATCAAGCCGATGCTGCTCGATACATGGTTTCTTCAAAGAAATGGTCTTTCGTTAGTTTTACTGGGATTGGCTTTGATTATGGAGCAGTTCTTTCAATTGAAAAATCTAATGCTCGAATCATTGACCTACAAGCTGAGCAGATTGCACTAAAAATTAAAAACCAAGTTTATACAGCGTACGAAGCCCTAGATATTTTAGATCAACGTATTGACCTTCAAACTCAGGTTGTAGCTGCTGTTAAAAAAATGGATGAAAGAACATCTGAGCTTTTCGCAAGCAATGCTGTTACTTTTGCCAAATACTATGAATCTAAAAATGAAGTAACTTCTGAAGAGCGCGGTCTTATTAAGCTCCAAATGGAAAGAAGCATCAAAATTGCTGAATTAAAGCGTCTCTTAGGGCTTGATTCAACATTAAGTGCTGTGAATGTCGAAGAGTACCAAGCTATTCAAATAGTAAAATCTGAAGAAACAACTAGAAGAGGCTCTAAAAAGTTTTGGATCTCCCTTGATGGAGATAAAAAACTCTTAGGTGATATCTTTGCTGTTACTTATTCGGTTGAAAATCTGATTACAGAAACAAGAATGCTTGCAATTGACACCAATATGACTCTTTATTTTAAAGCGGTTGAGAACGGTGAATACAAAGTCACTGCGAAAATCCAGTTAGTTTCTGGAGACATCATCGTTAAAGAGATCGTGGTTATAAAATAAATATTGGGCGATCCTTTACAAATTAGTTTGGAGATTCGGATGTATAAAAATATATTAATGGTTGCAGTCGCCCTGATTCTGCCTCTTCAAGGCAGAGCGAATGACTTGCACTTGACTCTTCCTGAAAAAACTCACGAAGTGTTGGCACCTAAGGCCAATGCTATGAATTTAAAGCAAGTTAACGATATGGTCGTAAATGACCAGGTTGACCTTCAGATCTCATACGAAAGATTGCTTCAGGCACACAAAAAAATCGGCGAAGCACGCGCTCAGTACTTTCCTTATGGTCTAGGTACCGTGGCAGCGATGTATTTTTTGAATGTTTGGAATCCATTAATCTTGGTTGAGCTTGTTACAAGTCTTCCTTCAAAGATTTACAACGTTCAGTCAGAAAAAAACATGAGCAGAGCTCAGCAGTTTAGTAATAATGCGCTTAAAGAGAACATTAAAAATCAAGTTGCTCATTTGTATTATAACGTTCTGCAAGAAGAGAGTGCCCTCAAGCTTGGTCGCATGGAACTTGTGCTTTTAGAAACGCTTTACAAGGTAACTGAGGAGCGCGTTCTTCTTGGTCTTAGTACTGAGCAGGAGCTGAGAACGCTTGAAGTTCGTCTTCTCGATCTTCGCGACATTTGCCTTAAATTTGCAGGATACCTAAGTGCAGAAAAAGCAGCATTCAATATTCTTATTTCGCAAAATCCTACAGACGGTAAGTTTACAGAACTGCAAACTGAAGGGTTGTTTTTAAATCCTTCCGACTTTGGCCTTACCTCTGAAATTATTAAATTAAACGCTCTTGATCGGGCGCCTGAAATTACTGCAACTGAATACATGATCACTGCAGCATCAAGAGCGAAGAGTTCAACTGAGTGGTCGATTCTTTCTTTTAGTGGGATTGGTTTTGGTTACTGGGGACGAGTTCAAATTGCCGGTTCAAAAGTTGATCAAGCATTGCTTAACCATGAACAAGTCATAACAACTTTAGGTAATCAGTCTTATGTTATTAACAATTCTTTTCACCGCACACTTGACCATTTTGTAAGTGAAGAAGCTGTTTTTAACGATACTGCAATGTTTTTTGATGCTGAACTAGCACGATTTACAGCAAAAGATATTCCTCTTGACCGCTTAGTAGAGACTGGAATTCTTTATATTAAAGATTTTAGAGAGCTTGTTTCTGCTCATTATGATTCTTTGAAGCAGTTAAATGATCTTGAACGAATTGCTTTGGGAAATGTCAGAATTAGTTCTTTAGAAAACGATAAAGTTGAAGTTGTCTATTCAGGATTAAGTAATAACAAGTACTCGCTTTCTGTAATCTCTGACGAAGAAGCAAAAAGCGTTGAATACGTTTTTGATAATAACGGCTTTGCTCCAATGACGATTTACAACCACTCGACAGGGTTTGGTATTGTTCTTAAGCTTTCTCAAGCGAGCAATATCTCTGGACATGCAAATGTTACGATGAAGAGTGGGAAAATAATTACAAAACAATTTAAGTTTTAATAAGGAGTCCTCAATGAAAAAAATTATCCAGTTAACTCTGTTTCTTGGAATAATGAGCCCGGCTTTTGCTCAAACAACAACAGTAGACGATGGTATCGCTACTTGTGGAGTTCCTGTTTGTAGCATGTCTGAACAAATGACTGCCCTTAAGGCAATGAATGGTGATCAGCGTGGTATGTTTGCAATTAATTTGAAAGCTAAATTTAAAGATGCTTCAGATCAAAAAGTTCTTGAGAATCTTTATAATCTTAGTCTTGAACTAGGTGAGCTTTCTGCTGAACGTAAAGATGAAGACTGGGTCGTAAGAGCTGCGACTGATCTTAAAAATACTATCGTTTTTAATCTTGCGAAGTTCTCAGATGTTAACGGCGATAAGCTGGTCTCTTATTATAAGCAGTTTGGTAGTCAGACTTCACGTTACAACTTGATTGCTTACTGGCAGACACAATTAGTGAAAATTGAAGATGTTGCAACGTTAAATGAACTTGTTACTTTTTCTGAAGGTGCAAGAAATCATTCAATCAGCGTTAACGATGAAGAATGGGTTGCTCGTGCTGCTACTTCATTGATCACCGACATCACAATTAAATTGACTCAACTTGACCCTATTCATGAAGGTCTCTATAACGTTTCTTTGAACGATGTAAGTCAATCAGTGGGAGTTCTTCCTTTTGATCGAATTGCCGTCTTAGATTCAAGTTCTTCAAAAAACCTTGTTGTTTCTTTCATCAACTCTAAACTTAAAGTTATTGTTTATTCTTTCAGCAATGCTGAGATCAGCGGAAACAAAGTTTCTGGTCTCTTCCTTTCAACTGGTGAAATGGCAAACCGATTTAGCTTTGAAATCAACAGACGCACTGGTGAAGTTAACGGGCTTATTGAATCTACAATGAATGATAAAATTGAATTTTCTGGCACACAGTTGTTTTCAACTCGTACGGTATTCGCTGGAAAAGCTCCTAAAGAAGTTTCTGCAAAAGATATTCTTGGAACACTTAACGGTGAACTAGCTGGAGTAAAAGGAACTCTTACGATTAGAAGTTTTCGTGAGAACGTTTATTCTGCAGTTTTCACTTCTTCAAATGGTTCAATCGTTCTTAACTTTCAAGGAAAGTTCTTTCCTAAGAATGCTGTTTTAAGTCTTACTTCAAATGATAAGATTAAACTCACTTTGTCTCTTAGACAAAATGAAGACGGTGTTTCTGCTTGGACTGGAGCTTCATTCTCTACAATGACTGGTACTTACACAAAAGCTTTCTTCAATACTTTGAAATAGACATCTCTCATGGCACGACTCCGGTCGTGCCATTTAAATTCTGCCTCTAATCTTCGCCACACAAATAGCTGCAAATTCATTAAACCAAAGATCGATTGCCTGAAGATTGTCTCCGCTTGCAAATGGTACCTTCATATTCAAAATTTCATATTCTCCGGTCAAAAGATGAGAAGTCGGAGCTGGTATTGGCCTGTATCCAGCTTTTAGAAATAGACCCATTGATCTCGGCATGTGAATAGCAGAAGTCACTAAAATAAAAGGCTGATCTTTTATTAGTGTTTTGAGATTAATGGTATGTTCAAAGGTATTACTGGATTCTTCTTCTATAATGATGCGATCAGGCTTCGCTCCAAGCTTGATAGCCATGTCTTTCATGGCGCTTGCTTCAGATCTTTCGGCCCAGCCCTTTCCAGTAAAAACGATGAATGACTCAGGGATTTCATTTTGAATTTTAATTCCCTCGACTACACGTCCGAGTGTGTACCTGGTTAGTTCAGTTGTTAATGGGTGGTGAGGAGAATTTGGCACATATCCACCGGCGAGCACCACAACGTATTTAATCTTTGTACCAGGGGGAATAACTTTAGTTACAAAGGCAGGATATTTATTCTCAAAACTGTTCAATAATACTTCTGTGAAAGGATCAAAAGCGAAAAGAATGAAAAGTGATACTCCTAAAGTTATGCACCACTTCGCGAGTTTTTGCTTTTTTGTCCAGATAAGTATGAGGCCAGCGATCAGCAACAAACCGATCCAGGCGGTAGGAGAGGTGAGAGCGATTGCAAAGCTTTTAAAAAGTTGACCCGACATATAGACCTAGCTCAGGAGATGTTGAAAATCATCCATATTAAGTTTTCCGCTGAAATACTCGTCATCATCTTCGGCCATCAAATCTCTGAAAAGTTCACGTTTACTTTGTTGGAGGACGAGAACTTTTTCTTCCACAGAGTCTTTAATAATAGGTCGATAGACTGTGAGCTTATTTTCCTGACCAATACGGTGAGCTCGATCGATTGCCTGTCTTTCCACGGCAGGATTCCACCAAGGATCCATTAAGAAGAT
>CANFNN010000126.1 GCA_947448095.1 Bacteriovoracaceae bacterium
AGAAAAACTATCTGAAATTCAGAAGAAGCTGAAAATTGATATTGAAAAGAGCTTCTAATCTCTTTTTACAAGCTCTTCGTTTTTAACCAAAATCATGTTCGCAACAGTTGTTTTTGGCTTAAAACTTCTAGTGCCTAAAAGTGAACGCATAGGGCGTAAGCTCTTTGGTTTCATTTTCATTGGCTTTTCAAAAGTTAAGATTTTAGATTCCAGATTTTCTTTCGTGCTCATGGTGACCTCGGTTGTAAAAGCGTTTTTGTTTCGCTTAGAAACCTTCAGTCAAAGAAAGAGGGTAACTAGGCGGTTGGACTAATAGGATAACTGGGCAACATGTTGCTCCTGTTAAAGTAATCTATCATTCCTGTCGGTAATAGCTTAAGAAACCTTGAGATATTACTCACAGTGGTAGGGTAATTATACCACTTCCTGCGTCAAAGTGAAAAAGTGGGTAAAAATGTACACACAAACAACTACTGTCCCAAAATGACGGCCCAACGTAAAATTTCAATATTGTAATTTTAATTAGTTAGGTGCGTATGCGATACATGTTTCTGATGATGGGACTAGGGCTCATGGGTTGTAGCTCGGTTCAAAAGATGGCCCTAAGAAGTGCATCTCCTGTCTTTGTAGAGGGGTCAAATACGATCACTCTAGAAAGAAACTGGGACTTCTTTCGTGAGTCTGCTCCCTCAAATCTGAAATTTCTAGAGACCATTTACCTTCAGGATAAGGAAAATCTCGAGCTCTTAGGAACATTGGTGAAAAGCTATGCAGGCTATGCTTACGCAGTACCCGAAACACTTGCCTTTGGTGATGAGCTCTCGGGAGTTGAAGAGTCTATCCATAAAAAAAATGCAATCGCACTTTATACAAAATCATTAGACTACGGTCTTGATTATCTTCGTTATAAAGGAATTAAGCGCAGTGATCTCGTGGAAATGGACGAGAATGATTTGATGAAAGTGATTAAAAAAAGACTGGATAAGAAAGATTATAAAGTTGTTCTTTTTACCGCACAGTCTTGGGGAAGCCTTATCAATTTGCAAAAAGATAACGTGGCACTTGTTTCTTTTGTGCCTAAAGTGAAATTGCTGCTTGATTGGGTATGCGCTAATGAGCCCAATATTGAGAATGGTGTTTGTGATATTTTTTATGCCCAATATGAAGCTTCCAGACCACGCATGCTAGGAGGAAATCCCGAAAAGGCGAAAGAGCTCTTTGCTCAGGCGATCAAGAAATACCCCCGGCACTTACTGATAAGACTGAGCTTCATTCAATATTCTCTTTTGCCAGCTTATGACCAAGAAGCTTACGCTGCTGAGGCCCTCATTCTCGAAGAAGAATTTGCCAAATGGGAAGATATCAACCGAGACAATTTGGAAGATAAATCAGAATATAAAGCCGTTGAGCACTTGAACCTCTATAATGCCATTGCTCGCAAGAGATTTGAATTAATTGAAAAAAATAAAAAACGAATTTTCGAAGGATAAAGACATGTTTAAAAAAATTTTAGTAATCGCTCTTTTGATGACGGCCTCAGCGGCATTTGGCGGGCAACAAATAAAACTTGCTGTACTGGTTCCTGAAGGAACGACTTGGGGCAATAGTTTAAAAAAACTATCCAAGGAAATAGAGACCGCCACGAATAACGAGGTGTCGTTTAAAATTTATTTTGGCGGAGTTTCAGGTGATGAGCCAGATGTGATTAGAAAAATTCGCATCGGGCAACTTCATGGTGGGATATTTACCGGTAAAACGCTGGGAGATATTTACGGCGACGTGAGAGCGATGGAAATACCGTTCACATTTTATGATAATCAAGTGAAGGCGAGTGCAGCATTGGCCAAGCTTACTCCGCAGTTTAACCAGGGTCTAAAAAGTAAAGGTTTTATCAATTTAGGCTTTTATGAGATTGGGCACGTTTACGTTGTATCAAGTAAAAAGATTTCAAACCTAGCGGAGCTTAAAGGCATCAAAATTTGGTCTTGGGAAGGGGATCAGCTAGTTGAGGCGATGCTTGAGTCCCTCCAGTTAATTTCAGTTCCTCTGGCCATTCCTGATGTTCTCTCTTCACTATCAACTGGAATTATTAACGCTGCCTATGCTCCACCACTTGCGATTCTTGCACTCCAGTGGCACACAAAAATTAAGTACCTGGTTGATTTTCCGACAGCGAATTCGATTGGGGCACTCTTAGTTTCAGATAAAATCTGGTCAAAGATCAAACCTGAGTATCAGCAAAAAATTCAGTCCCTTTCTGCAAAATTTGTGAGTGACGTGAATCAAAAAAATGCCGCTGAAAACGAAGCCGCTCGGGCCCAGCTTAAAAAAGGTGGCGTTGAGTTTATTTCATTTCCTCCAGAGGATTACAAAAAAGCTGCAGCTGCGAGATCAAGCGTGATCTCAAAAGTGAAAGATAAGTATATATCCTCAAAAATAATTCAAGTTTTAGATCAAGAGGCGAAATAGAAATGAAATTATTTGTAACATTTGATGAACTGCTTGATAAGTTCAGCCGTTATGGTTTGGTCACTTGTCTTTTTACTATCTTAAGCCTCGCGGTATTTGCGATTGTTTTAAGGTGGTTTGGATCAAGTATGATGTGGATTGAACCGTTGATCCGACACTTAGTTTTTCTTTCAGCTTTTCTGGGAGGCTCGCTTGCGACAGGAAAGAATGTGCATATAAAGGTAGATCTTCTCACTAAGCTGATCGAAATATCTCATTCAAGAATTATTCATTGGTTGCATAAGAATTTAGTTTCATTGTTTTGCCTTGTGGTTTGCCTGGCCCTAGTCAAATCCGGCTGGGATTTTTATTTGGTTGAGAAGGAATTTGGAGCAGTAGGATTTCTTCATCTTCATTCCTCGACCTTAGTGGGAATTATTCCTTTCGGGATGGGGTTGATCGCACTTCGTTTTTTTAATCAATTCATGATTGGCCTTGTTCACGGAGGCGAAAAATGAGCGCAGTTGTTTATTTCTCGATTCTTGGATTTGCTCTTTTTGGGGCACCCATCTTCGCTGTGATGTCTGCATTTGCCCTTTGTGCCTTCTATTTTAGTGGAATTGAGCTTTCAGCTGTTTCCGTGGAAATCTATAGACTCGCGGGTGCGCCGACTATTATTACGATTCCACTCTTTACGTTTGCTGGTTATGTCTTGGCCGAATCCAAAGCTCCTATGAGACTTTTGCGTCTTTCGAATGCTTTTTTAGGGTGGATGCCAGGTGGAACGGCGATTGTCTGTATTTTTGTTTGTGCCTTTTTTACAGCTTTTACTGGAGCTTCTGGAGTGACCATTATCGCTCTAGGCGGACTACTTTATCCCATTTTGATTCAAGAAGGTTATTCGGAAAAATTTACTCTAGGTCTTATTACAACCTGTGGTTCATTGGGATTACTTTTTCCTCCCAGTTTGCCCATTATTTTGTATGGGATTATCGCGAAAGTAGATATTGATGATTTATTTCTGGCAGGGCTTATTCCTGGAATTGTTTTAATGCTGATTCTTGGAACCTATGCCATTTATAAAGCGAGAAACAATAAGAATAAAATTAAACATGTGTTTTCCTTAAATGAAGTGAAAGGAGCAATGTGGGAAGCTCGCTATGAAATTCCACTTCCAATTTTCATTCTTGGTGGAATATATGGGGGAATTGTCACAGCGACTGAGGCTTCGGCACTCTCGGCTTTTTATGTCCTGATTACTAATACCTTTATCACGAAAGATCTCTCGCTTACCAAAGATATCCCAAAAGTAATTGTTGAGAGTCTCACGTTGGTTGGAGCGATTTTATTAATTCTTTGTTGTGCTCTGGGGTTAACGAATTATCTCGTTGATGAAGAGATTCCCATGAAAATATTGGCGACAATGAGTACGCTTATTACTAATAAGTATGTTTTTCTCTTGGTACTAAATCTCTTCTTATTAGTCGTAGGATGTTTGATGGATATTTTTAGTGCCATCATCGTTGTTGTTCCGCTGATTATTCCAATTGCTGAGCAATTTGGTGTGAATCCTCTTCACTTGGCGATAGTCTTCTTAACCAACCTGGAAATTGGTTACATTACTCCGCCAGTAGGGATTAATCTTTTTATCAGTTCGTTCCGGTTCAATCGACCTGTGCTTGAATTATATAAGGTTAGTATTCCCTTTTTATTTTTACTTTTATTTGCACTCATTATGATAACGTACATACCATGGTTAACATTATTTTGGTTCAACTCTTAATCCTTCTGACCTTGATCTTACCGCTTCAAGGTCAGGCAAAAATGGATCGCATTCACTCTGAGGGATATCTCGGCGAGCGAAGGCTTGACTCCTATTCTAGTCGTTGGCAGCCTCTGGTGTTTTTGGATTTGAATCAGGGAAAGATGAATTTTGAAGATGATTTGTACTTTCAAAATTATTTTCAGAATTATCTTTTCAATAGAGAAAAGGATTTAAATTCATTTTTCAAATCGGAGTTAGGTGGTGGGCTTATTTGCTCGAATGAGCTTTTATCAGAACACTTTGATCAGCTTCGTTATGCCTATCGTTTAATCACATTTAGTTATCTGCTTGAAGGTCAGTGGCACATGAATATGGTGTCAAAACACTTTGTGCAAAATAAAGGCTGTCAGTTTGACTTCGATCAATTCTTAGCAAAATGTCGTCCCAAGTCCGCTGAGATGGTTAAATTTATCTCGTTATTAAAAAAACATAAACCAAAGTTTCAAGAGTCTTTGCCAAAAACCTATATCAAAAGTGATTGGTGGAATGATTTTTCCAAGAAAGATTACAAATACTATTCTCAGTACCGAATCGAGAATGTATGCAAGGGCAAGTGCGAGCTAAATGGTCTAGAGGCAAATTTTAAAAAAGTTTGTGAGCAAGACGAATCTTTGATGAATTTAATTTGTTCAGAAATGGACGATATTTATGGTGTCTCTGAAAGTACTGATGCTTATAATCTGCTGGGTCTTTCAAACATCATTAACACTTTTAATCATCAGGGTGAAGCCCTAGGCTGTTTGAGACGTTTCTCGGAGGTCATGGCACATAAAGAAGTGAAATATCCTGTATTTCCAAACTTATTCAACACTCTACGCGCCCATTTATCGAATCAGTATCAGGAAAGATTTCTTCAGGGGAGAGTTTTCTTTTATGGGTCAGGCAAAGAATTTGAAGAAAAAGGTTTATCCAATCTTTACGTAATGGAGCAACCCTTAAAAATTCAGGAGCTGGATTCGGAAGCTCCAGTTGTCGCCGTTGTTGTGCCGGCAAAATTAGAAGCTCCCAAACTCGTGTCAAAGACAGTCCTTGCAAAAGTAGACGCTGCACCAAAGAAAAAAGAAATTGTTGAAGTCTCGGGTCATCAAAAGAGTGCATTCCTGCAGGCGTGTGAAATTCTTCACTCACAGAATCTTGATCAAGTCGAAGTGGATATGTTGAAACTCAAGTATGATTACGTATTCACTTTGAATATGATCAACAACCTTTCTGGGAAACTGAAAAAGTTCATGACTAGAGAAGCCCTGACAGAAATGATGACCTACGACAAGCTTGGGACTAAAGAAGGTCCGGTGCCATTTTTGTTTTTAAAATTTATGATTGATATGCAGGAACATACTGGCCTTTTTAATGTCGTTAATATTCTTGGTGATGAATTTTATGTTTCCAATGAGATTGATCAAAATTTTCAGACGAAAATTGAAAGAATAAGACTGGTCAATAACGATTCAACTGGTAAACAGTGGCAAATTTATGTGGTGAGGCCTTAGTACCATTCCGCTTTAACTAAGTGGGCTCCAGCTGCTCTGGCAGATTCAAGTCCTACAAGTGAATCTTCAAACACAACAGTGGTTTCAGGTTGGGCGCCAAAATGCTCCATTGCTCTTAAATACGGCCAAGGATCGGGTTTTACCTTCTCTGTATCGTCTCTTGTCAAAATGTAGGCAAAGGAACTTTGAAGATTAGTGATTCTTAGCAATTCTAAGGTGACTACTTTTTCTGACGATGTAACAAGTCCAACCTGCAGACCAGTTGCATTGGCCTCATTTAGCAAGCTCACGATGGCAGCCGACAGATATGAGACACCATTTAAATTCGCTAAAATTTTGAGTAAATAGCGATTCTTTTCACTTACAAATGTGCTGACACTCCATGAGCTTGGAAATCCTGGCCAGTCTTTTATCAATTCAAATAATAAATGATCCGCTTTACCCATCATCAGCTGATGTACCTTTTCTGGTCCAAAGGGAGGAATAATTTTCTGATCCTGACCAATCGATTGAAGTGCTAGGGTGTGATATTTTTCAGTATCAAACAGGGTCCCATCCATATCAAATAGAAGGGTTTTTAGCCCAGGGAAGCCTGCTTTTAAAGCCGCTAGATCAGGAACCGTTTTCATAGCTATGGGATGGACGTGTGTCATAGGGATTATTTTATCTTGATGCAGAGTGTTTTGGCTACGCCCATTGGCCAAAAAGTCAAAAAGAGAGTACAAAAAAGCACAAATAATTAAGAGGATATGAGCATGAATGATATGGGGATCAAAAAAGATCTATTAAGCCAACTATTGTATGAAGCTCAAGCGTACAAAAAATTTGAAGATATCGAAAAGCTAGTTGAAGGTGGCGGTGATCTCTCGATGATTCCGATACAACCCCTTTATGTTTCATTAAAGAATACTTCAAAGGATCAAGTTGCTTTGATTCTTCCCAAACTTTCTTCTGATCAAAGACAGGCCTTAAGAGATATTGATTTGTGGCAAAAAGATGTGATTGATGCACAAGCAGCTGCTTATTGGATGGAAGTCTATGCTCGCTGTGCTGATGATGATGTCATTTTAGAATACGTGAAAAGCGAAGATTTTCTACTTAGTATGAAAAATCAGTTCACGATTGATACTTTTGATGTTGATGATCCAATGTATCCTGATGATGATAATTATTTTTTAACTGAAGATAACCAGCTCCTGATTGCTTATCCTGATGACTTTCAGTTGGTGCAGGAATTGAAAGAAATGATTCGTCGTCTCTATTCCGATATAGGCGTTGAACATGCCTACGCTTTCTTGTTTAAGATGATTGTTGATTCTTATCAGATTATGGAAGAGGGGATTTATCAGGCGAAAAAAGATCGTTTGAGAGATTTTGGATTTGTGGATTATTTCGATGCTTTAGAATATAATGCATTTTTCTTTTCAACCAATCAAATTGATGACTTTATCAAGCAAAAGAAAACACTCACTGGAAAACTGGATTCGGTCTCCGCTAATCAAAGCTTACATGCCACATCACTTACGCCTTATCAAAACGGCATGAATAATATTAAGCAAGCACTCAATGCAATCTCAGATAACTCCAGGTCTCAGTATTTACATTTCAATTTTGTAAGACTTGTGAATGCCCGAATGACTTTGGATGATGCTCTCAAAAGCGGTTCAACAGCAATGTCGAGAGTTGGCAATCAAACCCGCCAGAGTATGGAACTTGGATTTGAGTATGTTCAGTCGCAGCTATCAAAAGATAAAACAATCTTTTCCATTTTTGATTTCATGGATCTTTATAAAGTGGGACATAGCTTAATTGAAATTACCCGCAAGAGAATGAAAAAAGCCATGGCCGAAACCCCGTTTGAAAAAGACGACTTTGGCTATTTTCTTGGACTTTACTGGAATGCGTTTCTTGAAAACTCCCATGAGGAGGTGGCTAAATTTAAATTCGATGGCAGCTCTAAGCCTCTAGAGGTCAATGATCTTGATTCTTACAAACTCTGGAATGATGCCTCTGAAACTTTTACGATGGCACTCCCTTTTGTGAATACATTTTTCTTAACGCTTGAAAAACTTAAGGCCGACGGACTTCTGAATGATCAGTTCTACTTGAACTATGAAGTCGATAATATTGATTTTGAAGCGATAATGACTTCAAGCTTTATTAATTTTGTTGGAGGCCATTACCAGGAGTCTGCTGCTGGAAAAATGGGTGTAACCATTTCGGAACTAAAAACTTTCTATCATCAGTTCTTCTCCAAAAATGGTGAGGAATATCTGATTAAGGGCGAGGAAGATCCCATCTTGAGAGAACAATCAGCGCTTTTTATCAAGAAATTTGGTCTTGAGA
>CANFNN010000127.1 GCA_947448095.1 Bacteriovoracaceae bacterium
CAATCAAATTAAGCGGCTGGCCTTTCTAGGCACTAACTCTCGAGGTTTTTGGCTCTTTGACGGAAAAATCAAAGGCCTTAATGAATGGCGTGAAAAAGTTCAAACTGATTTGAATCTTTTTTTCTCAGAAAGTGTTGAAGGCATCTCGACTCCGGATGATCAGACCCTGGTCATTCAATTGAAGTATCCCTACCCTCAACTTCTCTATGCTATGGCTATGAATTTTACTTCTCCCGTTCCAGAAGAGGCCATCAGGGCCTCAAAGAATGATTTATCAAGTCAGGCCGTAGGAACTGGAGCCTATTTCATATCTACTTATAATTCCAGTCAGGGTGCTGATCTTCAAAAATTTCAAGGCTACAAATCAAGCGTCTATCCTTCAGAAGGTGACAGGCTAGCCAGAGAAAGTGGCTTTTTAAAAGATGCTGGCGCAAAACTTCCCTTCATGGAGAAAGTTCGACTCGTGGTGATTAAAGAAGCGCAAACCGATTGGCTTAATTTTCTGAAAAAGAAAATTGATATGATTAACCTCACAAAAGATCACTACCATGTGGCCCTTACGAATGAAGGCAAACTAAAACCAGAAATTATTAAAGATGAAATCGTACTTCAAGCCTCTCCGACATTGATTTACTGGTGGATCGCCTTCAACATGAAAGATCCTATCGTTGGTAAGAACTTGAACCTTAGGAAGGCGATTGCTCATGGTGTGAATATCGATAAATACATCGAACTATTCACTTACAACGTCGCCCAGAAAGCTAACTCAATCTATCCCCCTGGAGTTCCTGGCTACTCTCCGGCGGCAGAGCTGCCTTACAAGTATGACCTCAATCTTGCGAAGGAATATCTTAAGAAGGCCGGATACCCTGAAGGCAAGGGACTTCCTACTTTGAAGTACGACATTCGCGGCTCAGATACACGTCGCCGCCAGATGGGTGAATACATCCAACAAGAACTTCGCGCTCTCGGCATTAAAGTTGAAATTCAAATCAATACTTTTCCTGCCTTCTTAGACAAGGCCCGCAAAGGTGAGCTGCAATTTTGGCAAGGTGGATGGGTGCTGGATTACCCTGATGCAGAAAACGTTCTCCAGCTTTTAAGCTCACAGAATCTTCCCCCGGGTCAGAACTATTTTAATTATGTGAACGCTGAGTTTGATAAACTCTTTCAAGAAGCACGCGTGATTCAAGATGGTAAACATAAGTTTGAATTAATGGCGAAGATGGAAAATCTGGTGAATGCTGATTTGCCATGGGTTATGCAGTACTATGCTAGGAACTACATTCTCTCACATAAGTATCTGAAGAATTTTATGTACTCAGATATTATCTATAACAATATTAAGTACTTGAAGATTGACGGAAAATAATATCCTTATTCCAGACTATGTTAGTCTGGAATGACTTCTCCCTGAATAGACTTCCTCAACTTTCCTTTTCTTTGGTCGATAAGCTAGGCAAGACATTCCCCTGCGAGGCCTGAATGAAAGTCTTAACACTGCTGTCCTTTTTAATTTTTACACAATCCACATGGGCGAAATCCTATGTGATCTTTTCACTCGCCCAGGATCTTTCCATGGGTAATGAGAATGAAGTCATACGTAAAAACTATTATATTAATATGGGTAGTGGTCAGGGTGTGAAAAAAGATAGCGTGGTAGACGTATTTCGAATTATTTCAGTTCAAAATCCCTACGATAATAAAACTCGGGTCAACTACAAAGTAAAAATTGGAGAACTCAAAGTTCTTCATGCGATGAACGAAGCCTCAATTGCCATGGTCAGTGAGTATGAAAAAGAGGACTCGACTCCGATTTTTGAACTACCGCAATTCATGGTGGGTGACCACGTTTCAATTAATGTAGATTAAGACTGATCCCAACAATCTGAAAGTGGCTTAATTTTAAGAATCGTCCCATTGAGAACACCTTCCCTGCAAATTAGGTGGCCCACATACATTAAATATTCCTCCCCTAGTCGGATATTAAAATCTTTTCCTCCTTTCACACGGACCTTGCGGAGACTTTCCCCTGCACAGACCCCCTTAAAGTGAAACTCATAATAGTCTTCTATCTGGTTGAGTTTAATGACACGTGAACATTTAGAAACTATAATGACTGTTTTCATATCTGCCGATAAGGCAAGGTATAGACCAACAAAGAAAAGGCCAAGCTCCCAATTTGATTCATCAACTTGCGCGCGACATTGGTTTTTCTACCTGCCAAGGCGGGAATAAAAGGATCTTTTTCTCATGATACAAGGACCACGAACCATCGGCCGCCTGTTCAAGGCGCGCATTGAAAAAAATCCCACTCGCAGTGCCATCGGATGGATTGAAAACAACGAAGTCAAAAATATCAATTACACCGAATACAAAAACACGATCGAAGTTCTTGCGACGGCGTTTCATAAAATTGGACTCAATGTCGGAGATAAAGTCGCTATCCTTGCCCAGACTTGTAAAGAGTGGCACTTTTTAGACATGGCCACCTTATGCTCTCGCGGCTGCGTGGTTCCCATTTATCCAAGCTACTTAGGTAAAGATATTGACTACATTTTTAAACATTCAGATAGCTCAATACTCATTGTTGAAAACGATAAGCAGATGGAAAAGATTCTTCCCTTCATTAGTTCTTGGTCGAATCTGCGAGTCATCATTTCACTCAGTGAACTATCGGAAGAGATTCTTAAAAAATTTCGAAATGTTCATAGCTACTATTCGTATAAAGAACTAGTGCGCCTAGGCTCAGAGGATTTAAAACTCAATCCTGATCTCATGGAAAATTATATTCAGAATCAACTTCCTGAAGAATTTGCATCGATCATTTATACCTCTGGAACTACGGGTGAACCCAAAGGTGCCGTGATCACTCAGTACGCACTGGTTTCAATGCTCATGAATCTTGAAAAAACCGTTCAAGGTGGATTCACTAAAGATGACGTATCTTTAGTTTTTCTACCTCTCTCCCACGTATTAGGTCGCGCCGATTCAATGCTACCACTGATTTTTGGCTGGCAATCTGTTTATGCCGAATCTTTTGAAAAACTAGTGGATAACATTCAAGTCGTGAAACCCACAGTGATGATTGCTGTACCTAGAGTTTTTGAAAAAATTTATGCCAAAATTATGGCCCAAATGAATGAAGCCAACCTAATTGAAAAACAAACATTCAAATGGGCGACACACGTTGCAGAAAATTATTTTCAAAAAATTGATAACGATCTATCTCCCTCAGCAGTAGAAATGATTGAATTTAAACTGGCCCAGCAGCTTGTGTTTTCAAAAATTTATAACCGCTTTGGTGGAAAAATCCGTTACTTCGTTTCTGGTGGCGCACCACTTTCAACTCAAATTATCCAGTTCCTTCGCTATGCCAACTTAACAATTCTCGAGGGCTATGGCCTGACTGAAACCATTGCTCCCTGTTGTCTGAATCCCTTGTCGAAACAAGTGGCAGGAACTGTGGGCCGTCCCATCGGGGACGTGCAGTTTTCTTTTGGCAATGACGGAGAAATCCTGATCAAGAGCGAAGCTCTATTTAAAGAGTATTACAAAGATCCAAGTGCCACTCAGGAAGCCATTAAAGACGGCTGGTTTTATACAGGTGATATTGGGGAATTTACCGCCGAAGGTTATTTAAAAATTACTGATCGCAAAAAAGACCTGATTAAAACCAGCGGTGGAAAATTCGTGGCCCCACAAAAAATAGAAAATATCGCCAAGGCCCAGCCACATATATCCCACATCGTCGTTATTGGGGATCAAAGAAAGTTTCTTACTGCCCTAATTGGGATTGAGAAGGAGCGATTTCTAGGCATCCTGGACGATCTGGGGCTTCCAAGGGATTGTAGCCTAGAAGAGCTGGCAGAGAACGACAAGGTGAGGGAAATCATTGAAAAAGAGATTGATTTAATCAATCAGGATCTACCTCAATATGAGACTATCAAGAAGTTCAAAATTCTTCCTGAGGAGTTTAGCGTAGAGAATTTTCTAACGCCCTCGCTGAAAGTGAAGAGAAAACTGATCACGGCGCGTTATTCAGTCATAATTGAAGCGATGTATCAGTAGTCTCCCTTTGACAAAAGAGCCCATCTCTTTTAAAAATGAAGATTCTATTTATCCCCCTAAGAGGTAACTATGGCACGAGTCACAGTCGAAGATTGTTTAGAACATGTTGAAAACCGTTATGAGTTAGTTCATTTGACTGCTAAGCGTGTAAAGCAACTTCGTGAAGGTGATGTTTCAACAGTAAGAAGTAAGAACAAAGAAGTTGTTACTGCTCTTCGTGAAATTGCTGCTGGAAACGTTAAGCACACTCTCAGAAGTGAATACGATTCAGACGAGTTCTAAGAATTATTTAAATTCGCCAATAAAAAAAGGGAGCCTTGAGCTCCCTTTTTTTATTTTCTTATTTTCGTTTTAAGGCAATTTTCAAGACTTCATCAAAATGTTTAACCGGAAAGAACTTCATTCCTTTACGGTGACGTTCAGGAACTTCTTTCAGATCTTTTTCATTTTGCCATGGAAGGATAATGGTTTTAATCCCAGCCCGTTTAGCGGCCAGAACTTTTTCCTTAATCCCACCAACCGGAAGAACTTTACCAGTTAGGCTTAATTCTCCAGTCATCGCCACATCCCCTCTAACCATTTGATTCGTAGCCAGTGAATAAAGCGCAAGTGCCATCGTCACACCAGCAGATGGACCATCTTTAGGCGTGGCACCGGCCGGTAAATGCAAATGAATTTCATGCGTGGCTAAAAAGTCCGTGGCTTCTTCAGGGTTAGGAGCAGGAACAACCGGGGCAACAACGACAGCTGCAGCTCCTTTTTTCTTCGCTACAACTTTCTTGGCCACAGGATGTTTTTTCTGGGCCGCTTCGATCTCAGCTTGCAGAACACCTTTCACATAACTGTAAGCAAGGTTAGCTGACTCACCCATCACATCACCAAGCTGACCAGTAAGTTTAAAGCCCTTACCTTTCAGAGGGATTGATTCCACAAAAAGAATATCTCCCCCAAAAGAAGTCCAAGCAAGGCCTGTCACAATTCCTGGCTGAAGTGGCTTTTGCGCCATATCTGTTTCAAAACGTTTAGGTCCAAGAATTTTTTCAAGATCAGCAAGACCAGGACTGAATTTTTTAGGTTTCTTAGAGGAAACTTTTTCTAAAGCAGCACGACGACAAAGTTTAGCAATCGTTTGCTCCATCACCCTGACACCTGGCTCACGAGCATAATCGGAAACAAGGGCCTTAAGTACTACGGCCGATAGACTAAATTCTTTGGCAGTTAAACCATGTTTTTTGAGCTGTTTAGGGATTACCCATTTGGTAGAGATCGAAATTTTTTCTTCAATCGTATAACCAGAAAGTTCAATCAATTCCATACGGTCAAGAAGGGCTTCTGGAATTTCGCCAATGTTATTAGCAGTAGCAATGAAAAGAACTTTTGAAAGATCAAACGGCACATCAAGATAGTTATCAATAAATGTTTTGTTTTGTTCAGGATCAAGCACTTCAAGTAAAGATGATGCCGGGTCACCCTGATAAGATTTTCCAATTTTATCAATTTCATCCAACATGATTACAGGATTACTTACTTCAACTCGTTTAAGAGCTTGAATAATTTTTCCAGGCATCGCTCCCACATAAGTTCTACGGTGCCCTTTAATTTCGGCTTCATCTTTCATCCCACCCAAAGAAAAGCGGTAGAACTTTCGATTAAGAGCTTTAGCGATAGAATGTCCGAGTGAAGTTTTACCAACACCTGGAGGGCCGGCCAAGCAGAGAATTGTTCCATCGTATTCTGGCTTGAGTTTTCTCACGGCCAAAAATTCCATGATTCTTTCTTTAGGCTTTTCAAGACCGTAGTGATCTTTTTCCAGCATCTTTTTAGCTGCTGTAATATCCACTTTATCGTCAGTCATTTTATTCCACGGCAACTGAACCATCCAGTTAAGGTAGGTTCTGGTGACGTTGTATTCAGGCGAGGAATCTGGAATTGATTCCAAACGCTCAAGCTCTTCCATGGCGGCTTTTTTAGCATCTTCAGGCAGATTCCCTTGCTCCAGGGCTTCCTGAATTTTTTTCATGTCCTTGGCCTTATCATCCTCATCCATGCCAAGTTCGCTGCGAATAACCTTAAGCTGCTCACGTAAGAAATACTCACGCTGATACTTATTCACTTTATCATTTACTTCATCGGTGATTTTCTTCTGAATGTCAGAAACATCTTTTTCACGCTTAAGGTAAACCAATAATTTCGCAAATCGTTTTTTCACAATCAAGGTTTCGAGAAAATCCTGAGCTTCAGGAACGTCTAAAGAAAGGGCAAATGCCACTAAATCTGCGAGTGATCCTGGAGAGGGAGAATTAAGCATCGCAAGCTTCATCTCTTCATTGAAATAAGGATTAATTTCAGAAAGCTTTTTCACCTGATTAATAACTGATCTGGTGTAAGCATCAAGTTCTTCATCTGGTTCTAAAATATCACTAAAGACTTCTGTCTTAGCAATCAACAGAGGTGAATCCACAATGTATTCGACAGCTCGGTAGCGTCTCATACCGTGAACCAAAAGATTTACGGATCCATCAGGGAGTTTTAATTTTTTAACAACCTTACACAGCACACCGACTTTATAAATATCTTTCGGCGTAATTCCCTTTGGAGCAATATCATCGGCAGAAGTCAGACCAGTATAGCCTTCTTCATCTTCTTCTTCGTCCTCATCTTCATAGCTGACTTGTTCTTCGCCCATTTCCTGAATTACTTCTGGAGCTTCACCATAGTCTTTAAACTTAACTAGGTTTAAGGCGACGTAATTATTTTTTGCAAGATAAGCATCAAGCTCAGGGGTGTACTTTTCTTCTGAGAGGATGATAGGAGCAATCATTCCAGGAAAAATTGGACTATTCACAATAGGAATAATCACCACTTCCGCAGGAGCATCTCCTGATTTTGATCCATTTTTGTTTTTGGATTTTTTATCTTTAATTGCCATTTTTTTTCCTTATAGATTAGCGAATGTCGATCACAAGACGGCCTGGATTTTCGAGATAGAAAATATCAAAGCTTGCCTTACTTTTCATAGAAAGATCCATAGTTATGGATTTTCCATCGACGTTAAGAAAATCAATTGTTTTTACGTTTTTTGAAGATTTGAGTTGAGGCTGAGTTGTCACAATGGTGGACTCAAAAAAATCCACAGTGATTTTTTGATCTTTAGGGGAAATATGTCCATAAATTTTAGGAATTGATGGAGTATTAAAATCTATCACTACTCTTTCATATCCCTGACCAGGAGCAGATGAACTTCTAACGGCAGTTATGCCTGCATTTTTTAAATCAGAGTTATGGTGAAAAACACCTGAATCTAAAAATATGGATTTTTTTCTTGGGGCGACTTTCCAAATTCTTTCCTCCATTAAATTCTGGGCAAGAACCGGAAGACTCATAAGCAATGTAATGAAGAGCAGTCGCATCATTTAATGACTCCAAAGCAGTGGAATTTTACTTAATTTATAGTAGTCAAAAGGATGGGTTAAGACAAAATTTTCTTGTTTCTTTTCGATAACCTGGATGGCACAGCAGACAGAAAAAAACCGGCCACTATAAGAATTAAAAACGAACCAGGCCCAGACCCTGGACCTGAGGAAGGAGGTTCTATGGTGCCACATGCAGCAACGCCCGCAGCAGCTTGACCGGCACTGGAAGAACTCTCATTAGTAGTCGCCTTGGATTTGGCGACGGCATAGGTAAAAGGCGCATCTAAGCAGGAAGAATTGTCCGACAAATTTGATCCAGTATCTATCACTGGCCCACCAATCGTTTCAATACTCATCACTAAGAGATACGGCAGATTTTGAATTGATCCAAATTTTAAAAAATCAGGAACACTGTAGGTAGAACCAGTATTCGTTAGGGACTTGGCCTTAATCTCAATCGCAAATTTATTCTCTCCCACATTTGTAGAGAGTGCTTGAGTCGCCTGAAGGTCCAGGTGGTAGGTTCCTTCTGAATTCCAAGTTTTTTGATAAGGAC
>CANFNN010000128.1 GCA_947448095.1 Bacteriovoracaceae bacterium
CAGCCTCGCGTCCAACCAATTTAATCCAGGCCAGAGAAAAGGCCAAGAGACTCGCCTCAGAAGATTTAAGAAGATTTAAAATCCTAGGATGATTTGGAAAGAGATTCTAGAAACTCAGAGACTTTTTCGCCCGCATTCCCCTGAATAAACTCATCGATTAAACTACTCTGCGGAATCATTTCTTGATTGATACAGACTGTGTGCGCCCCATTTATTTTTGCCATTTCTAAAAATCCTGCCGCAGGATAGACCACGCCACTGGTTCCAATTGTGACAAAGATATTCGCCTTCTGAACAATCGGAATAATTTTTTCCATGTACATCGGATGCTCACCAAACCAAACGATGTGTGGTCTGAGGGGTTGCTTGCAGCAAGGCGAGATAGGAAGAAAATTTCGGTACTCTAATTTATAATGGTGGAGGTAACTTGCTGAGGCCTTTTGATCAGCATTGCAAAGTGTTGTCTCCTGAGGGGCATAATTACCGGAAAGATCAAAGTAAGCATAATCATCAAAATAAACAGCCTCACATCCCATACACCGCGTTTGGTGAAGGGAGCCATGCATACAGATGGGATCCAGACGATTGTGGATGTCGGCCCGCTGATGAAGCACATCTACATTTTGAGAAATAAGATAAGTATCAAAATGAGAACTTTGCTCAAAGGCAAAGCTTGCAAGTGCTTTATGAGCGGCATTGGGGTCGGCATTAGCGGCCTGAATTCTTCGCATGGAATAAAAGCGCCACACAAGTTGGGGATCCTTTAAATAGGCATCCATGGTTGCGACATCTTCAAGACGGTGATTTTCCCATAGGCCATCCGGTCCACGAAAGGTGTTCAGACCAGACTCAGCAGAGATTCCTGCACCTGTGAGGATGACTATAATTTTATTGGTCTTTAAACCCATGCTTTCATAAGACCTTGCTGATAGGTATTTGTAGAGTAGGCAAAATTGACCCGTCTCAAAGCGTAGCTTCTTTCGCGATAAGATAAGTCAGGAATCCTTTTGGGAAATTCCTCCCAAGGTGCCTTCAGGATTTAACCATGTGCGGACTTCTCGCTTACGCTGGTGATGCTACTCAATTTGAAAAATTTGCAAATAAGTTTGATGATCTTCGTCATCGTGGACCGGATGATACAGAGATTGTAAAAATCGAAAATGGCAAGGCGACCTTTGGTTTTCACCGTTTGGCCATCATGGATCCAACCCAAAAAGGTCATCAACCCTTTCAAGACGCGCAAACAGGTAACGTCATCATGTGTAATGGTGAAGTTTATAATTATGAACAATTAAAATCTTCTTATGAAGGCTCTTATCATTTTAAATCGGAATCAGACTGTGAAGTCTTAGTACCGATGTATAAAGAGTTAGGTATTGAAAGATTGTGTCAGAAGTTAGACGCAGAATTCGCTGTGGTGATTTGGGATCACGCTAAAGGCAAATTAGTCGCGGGTAGAGACCCGATTGGAATACGTCCTCTTTTTTACGGATATACCACTGAAAATAAAATCATGTTTGCTTCTGAGGCGAAAGTTTTAATACCCTTTTGCAGCAAGGTTGAGGCCTTCTTACCAGGCCATTTTTATGACGGCGAAAAATTCGGTCAGTATTCTGATATTACGAATGTGACTACTTTTAGTTCAAAACCTCTTGAGTCTCATCTTAAAGATATTCGAGAAAAGTTAATTGAAGGCGTGAGAAAACGACTGGTGGCGGATGTTCCGGTAGGGTTTTTACTCTCTGGTGGTCTTGATTCAAGTCTTGTGTGCGCCATTGCCAACGATATTTTGAAAAAGCCAATCACGACTTTTGCAGTGGGGCTTGATCATAATCCGATTGATATCCATTATGCTAAAATTGTCGCTGACTATATTCACTCGGATCATCACCCGGTTTATTTTAATAAAGAGGACACTTTAGGCGTTTTAGATAAATTGATCTGGCACCTTGAAACATGGGATATCACTTCGGTGAGGGCCTCCATTGGGATGTATTTGGTGTGCAAATACATTCGCGAAAAAACAAATATCAAAGTAGTTTTAACCGGAGAAATTTCCGATGAACTCTTTGGTTATAAATACACTGACTTTGCTCCATCACCCGAAGCCTTTCAGCAAGAATCAAAAAAACGCATGGATGAGCTTTTTATGTATGATGTTTTGCGAGCTGACCGGTGTATTGCTGCCAATTCTCTAGAAGCGAGAGTTCCCTTTGGGGACCTGGATTTTGTAAGATCGGTGATGGAAATACCTCCCGCCTTTAAAATGAACACGACCGGGATGGGCAAATGGATTTTAAGAGAAGCCTTTAAGGGAACTAAGCTCTTACCAGAATCGATTCTCTGGCGTGAGAAGGCCGCGTTCTCGGATGCCGTTGGGCACTCGATGGTGGATTACTTAAAAGAATTTGCGGATTCAAAATACTCGGATCAAGAGTTGATTCAGGCCAAAGAGAAATATCCTTACGGAACTCCATTCACTAAAGAATCACTGCTTTACCGAGATATTTTTGAGAAGCATTTCAAAGGCCAGGCCGGATTGATAAAAGATTTTTGGATGCCGAATAAGGAATGGTCAAACTGTAATGTAGCAGATCCATCTGCTCGCGTTCTTCCTAATTATGGTAAATCTGGAGTCTAAATTCCGACTGAACTTAGGGCATCATCAACGATCGCACATGTATCAGAGCTTTGCGATTTACACTCTTCCATCAGAGCTGCTCTATAATCCGAGAACTGAGAGTTTTCAGTTAACCGCTTTGTCATCACGTTATAAAAAAGCTCTGCAGACTCTTCAATCCCAATCGCCGACATCACCAGGGCCGACATTTTGTTAGGAATACCGCTCAGTGTGTGGACGCCACAATTATCGTTTGAGCCAGTCGACTGACAGCCTTCGCCGTATTTTGCAAATCTTCCGGCTTTTAACTCTTCCATGTGGCCTGGTTGTGGTGAAAGACCTTTACTTGGATCCATCATATCTCTTAATGCAGCAGCTTTCTGGGCGTATTCACCGTAAAGAACTGTGGCACCGATGAGGTAGGGATTACTTAAATTTCTATTGTGTCGGTAATTAATAATAATGCCGAATACATCTGCCAAATGCTCATTGAGAGCTCCCGACTGACCTTCGTATTTTAAATTCGAAGTGGTTTGAATAACGGCATGAGTATATTCATGGCCTACGACATCGAGAGCTTTTTCAAAATTATCTAAGCCTTTTTTACTACCGGCTCCGAAAATAAAACGGGTTTTTGCCCAAGCTGCGTTTTGCTTTGATCCAAGTAAATCCCAAATAGTAAAACGGTTCAGGTTGACTGAAGCCAGGATTGGACTTCCTTTATCGTCCCAGCTTTTGCGCGAGAATTCTTCGGCATAGAAGTCTCTGACTTTTTCTAAATTCGTATTTAAAATTCTAGCAGTCCGAGGAATAATGAGTGTTTTCTTTTTTCCATCTTCTAAAACCAATCTTCCGGGCTTAAACATGTTGATAATTTGGGGAACGAACTCAGCATCGTAGATTTTAATTGTCCCATTTTCATTAGCAAAAGCTGATGTTGATAAACACGCCAGGGCCAGAACAAGTCCACGAAGTTTCATGCAATATTTCCTTAGTAAAAAATCAATGCATGAACGATACGCTGGAATAGTGTGCGGCGCATCAAGGTGTGTAAAAAGGATAGGTTCTAGGCCTTAAATACTCAGGATCTAGGGGGCCTGCGCCCATGCTTGGTAGGTGATTAAAGGACTCTCTTTGTCGGGTTTTACCTCTGAGACTGCTGCTACAAAACTATTTTTCCCGATGTCTAAGGTGGCAAATACTCGCTAGAATAGCCTCATGGTTCGGGGCTATCACATCCACTTTAAGCAATTATCTAGCAACGTTAAGATCTTCCTAGCGGGTAACGCCATTCAGGGAGTTGGTCTCTCCATTTATACCCTGTTGTTTAATCTGTACCTGAAAGAATTAGGTTACGGAGAATCCTCCATTGGAAATCTTATCTCGACTACCAGTCTTGGGATTGCTCTCATGGCCATTCCGGCGGCATTCATCATTGATAAGTTTCACGTTAAACATCTAGTCATTACCGGGATGATTTTATCCTCGGGTTTTTATTTTTTTCAGATCCTTAATACTAGTGAATCTCTACTTTTTTCTTTTGGATTATTCGCCAGTATGTTTCAGGCCTTGTTCAATATTTCAGTTGCTCCATTTTATTTACGAAACTCAACCCCTCAGGCAAGAATTCATCTCTTTACGCTTAACTCTGGTCTCAATATGCTCGCGCATTTAGTAGGATATTTGGTAGGGGGATACTTACCAGAAGTCGTTAGACACTTTAATCCCGAGATGACTCAAATCGCCCTCTACCGCACCTCTATTATGCTGGCCCTTATGGTGGTGTTTCTTTCTAATTTAATGTTTATTCGGATCCGTCGTAGTCCCATTCCTAAAAGCAAAAAAACATTTGTTGATGGGCTAAAAAATAAAGACTGGAAAGTATTAAGTAAACTAATACTGCCTAAGCTGTGTTTTGCTTTCGGTGGTGGTCTGATCGTTCCCTTTATGAATCTCTACCTAAAAGAGCGCTTTCATTTATCCACCAAAATGATTGGAGTTTCCTACGCTATTTTGCAGCTGTTCATTTTTGCGGGGATTTTTATCACTCCTTCCTTAATCAAAAAAACCACTCAGCTGCGTTTTATTATGCTGACGGCAACCTTATCGATTCCCTTCATGATCACAATGGGTCTGACTGGAAATATCACTCTGGTTCTAGGCTGCTTCTTTGCGCGTGGTATGTTGATGAACATGTCTAGTCCGATAACTTCGATGTTTGAGATGGAGCATGTTCAAGAGCAGGAGTGTGTCTTTGCTTCCGCCATGATTTTATTTTTCTATCATTTGGTTTATACAGTCAGTACTCGATTAGGTGGGCACTTGATTGAGAATTATTCTTTTGGTCCAACCTTCTTTACGGCAGCATTCTTCTACGTCATGGCGATAGTTTTATATCATCGGTTTTTCAAAAAAGAAGATGAAGTTATCGCTAGAAATGAAGCCAGTTTTGTTGAAGCGGCTTAGTCAATTAACTCTTAATTTCACTTACCAAAGTGGAGAGAAAAAGCTGCATAAATTCAACTCGCTTGAGGGCTTCAGCTTTTCCTTTGGCGGTATTCATTAATTCCGGTAATTTAAAAATTTTCACAAAATAATGATCAACCATAAATTTTTTGTCATTGAGTTCGCGCTGCTGGGCCAGAGGATCAAAGGGATCGTAGAAGCTCGTTTTCATCTGTGTGTTAACTGAAGCACATCTAAGTACTCCAATCGCTCCCAGCGTGTCCAGACGATCAGAATCTTGGACGATGGCCGCTTCAAGGCTTGTGGGCTTCAACCCTTTTGAGAAGCTATGTTCAATCACACATTGCTGAATTTTTTCAATTTCAATGGGTGAGAATCCGCTCTGAAACAATAGTGGTTGGGCTTTCTGTGCGGCCAAATGCGAAGCTTGAGAGCGCTCGGGGTGATCCTTAGGAAGGTTAACTAAATCATGACAATAAACAGCGGCGAGTAAACAAGGAAGATCAACGGTTTCTCCCTGAGCTAGTTTTCTCGCTAAAGCCACGACTCGTCCAATATGAGGCCAGTCATGGGCCGGATCCTCTTGAGTATAAAACGGTTTCACTAATGGAATTAAAATCTCTAATCTTTTCATTTAATCAACTTTTAGACGGGCCTTAATTTTTTTAATCACAAAACCTACAACAGGAATTCGCTCATAAATAAAAGAGCCCATATCGAAATAATCTCTGTGATAAACAGCTTTTCCATTTTCATCAAACTTAATGACTGAATTTCCATCCACCGAGAAAGGCTCACCGCCATTGAGTTTATCTGTTTCAAGTGTCATCTTCCAAATAGCAGTAACATGATTACCTGCTTCGTGGAATTCAGAGAAATCAAATTTGATACTTTTAACGTTCTGGTACATATGACCATAATACTGCTTAATTTTTTCTGAGCCTTTAATCGATCCAACCGGGTCGATAAAATCTACCTGAGGATGATAAAATTCATCCACCAGAGTCATATTCTCTTTAGTGAGCTTGTCAAAAAAGAATTTGATTTTGTCTTTATTGGAAAGGTCTTTCATGGATTGGGCCCAAGTGGTGGTGGTTAAAAGCAAAAAAAACAAAATAAAAAAACGCATAAAGATTCCTCTTACTCTCGCGAGAGCCTGAACCAACCCTTGCGGCGAAAATACCACACGGCAGTGATTGTAATAAAAAGCATGAGAACCGAAAGGATAATAATGGATGATTGAGAATGCAGTCCTGGTAGGTAATCAAAATTCATTCCATAAAATGAAGCGATAAAGTTTAAGGGAAGTAAAATTGAAGAGAAGACGGTAAGGATTTTCATCACATCATTCGCCCTTTGATCATTCAGTGAAACATGAAGCTGGAAGAGATGTTCAAAGTTGATTGAGACTTCTTCTAATTGAAAATAAAGTTGATCCACGTTTTCCCGTAAATCCTGGAGCATTGAGGGGTGATCTTCCCAGAATTCTTTACAGCGATAGAGTGAATCATTGGTCTGCTTAAGAATGCGTTTTAAAATAAAGGTTTGCCGACGAAAATGATAAATTCGAATGGTTGAAAGGTGTTCATTTTTTTTGGCCAAAATCTCATGCTCAAAACCATCATAAAGATCCTGAAGCCTTAGAACTGGCACATCATAAGTCCGTATCACGGCCAAAATTACTTGGTGAATAAGAGCGTGAAGAGATTTTGGATAATCTGTTTTTTTAGTTTTTTCCGCCACCTGAGTGAGATAGGGCAATTCCACTCGATGAATAGTCACGAGACGATTGTTGCTGATAAACAGTGCAATCTTACGAGTTAATTCCTGGACCGAGGTATCGTTTTGGTGGGAATCATAATCGAAACTTCTCATCATCAGGAAGTGGCCACCTTCTTCACTCTCTTCATACTTTGGCAAATGTTCGGGACGCAAACAGTCCTGGACCAAAAGATAAGGAAGTGCAAAGTCAGTATTGAGGCGCTCAAAATCCTCGGTCTCAGGCTCTTGCACATCAACCCAGGAAAAATCTTTTTTAGTTAAAAATTCTGTAATCATTAGAATATTAAATCATCAAATTTGATCTTTGAGACATAAAAAAGGCCCGCTTACGCAGGCCTCTCTAAATTTAAAATTTAAGGTTGGACTACCAACGGCTTCCGCCACGGTCTCCACCGCGGTCACCACCACGGCCTCCACCAAAACCACCTGAACGACCACCACGGTCTCCACCGCGATCGCCACCACGGCCTCCGCCGAAACCACCAGTACGTGGCTCCATTGGACGAGCTTCATTCACAACTAGTGAACGGCCACCAACGTCTGAACCATTAAGTTTTTCAATCGCAGTTGCTGCTGCATCAGCAGAAGACATTTCAACAAAGCCAAAACCTTTTGAACGGTTTGTGTCTCTGTCCATTACGATTTTCGCTGATTCAACAGATCCAAACTTTGAAAACATCTCGTTAAGAGAGTCGTTCGTTGCTGAAAATGGTAAGTTACCAACGTAAATTTTGCTACCCATAGATACCTCCTTAAGGCTCTAGATGCGCTCTCAGAGGATCATAAGCAACTCGCTTGAAACTCTTTACCTGCGACAATAATTGCGGAGTAAATACATTATCTCCTGCCTTCAAGGATAGCACAATTTGAGGTACTTAGAAAAATTACAGGAAAAATCAAGGTTGAGGGCCAGAAGCATTAAAGTTCAGGCATATGCGGCGAGTCTAGAGATAACGGATCAAAGATTTAATTTTAGGCAAAAAAAAAGCCCGCTTGCGCGGGCTTCTCTAAATTTTTAATTTAAGGTTGGACTACCAACGGTTTCCACCACGGTCTCCACCGCGATCACCACCGCGTCCACCACCGAAACCACCTGAACGACCACCACGGTCTCCACCGCGATCGCCAC
>CANFNN010000129.1 GCA_947448095.1 Bacteriovoracaceae bacterium
ATCCATCCGTTTGGGCAAAATCATTTTTGAGGATATTTTTAATCTTGAGAATAATTTCTTTCTCGTTCATTACTTCGGGAACAAAACTATCAAGTCTGAGGTAGCCAAAGTCGCCGTATTGGTTGGCAATGATATGTGAATGAAGAATGGTTTCTTCATTCGAAATCCCACCCCAAATCCTTTTTCTTTCCTTCTTTTTAGGAATCGCTGGAAAACTTTTATTTGAGGAGTCCCCCTGCGCCTTGCCCAAACAGCTCCAGTCCGCGCGCGTGATCCAAGGCAGCTCTTCAGTAAAGGTTTTCCCTAATCGAGTTTTGAAAACGAGAGTGTGCCTATCTTTTTCAGGCAGAAAATCAAGAGTGTGTTCTTTAAAGATCAGTTCATTAATGGCCCCTCTTCTAGCGGCCGCATCGTTGGCACCTAGTGAGCTCAGCATCACTTTTTTCATTGCTTCTTCAACCGGAACCCCATCGATACTGATGAGAATATCTCCTGGGATCACTTGCATGGGTTTATTGATGAGTCTTTTGACTGTGTCAGTGTCTTCAAGACTACTCACAGCTATGACTGATTGATTTTGGTCATTCAGAACTTCGCGCAGATTAAACGGAAGAAAATTATTGTAACAAGAAAAAGGGCGAGGCAGGTAGTAGAGAGTGTGTTTATCCCGAAACGAGTAAAAGATGTCGGCCATGGATTTATGGAATTCATAACTCGTGCTTGTTTCTAAATTTTCTTCGATCATCTTGAGTGCAGGAGTCGGGTTCACGCCAAAGTCTTTGAGTTTGAGTTCTTTATGAACATAGACTTGATTAATAATGAGGCTTGCCTGTTCAAATACCAGACGCTTCTCAGCTGAGGAGTAATTTGGCAGCTTAATCTTCGCTCGAGAGTTCTCTAGTAGACTAAAAACTGGGGGACCTGCGATTACAGGGGACGCCGCTATAAGTGCCAGAAGTCCAAGCTTCAGATGTCTTTGCATGATCATATATTCTCCGTATAATTGAGGTTATATGACTGCTGAGGCTTCTTACGAGTAATTGTAAAGATTACACCTCTCTATTCGCTCTCAAAGGGACTTCTAATTATGAAGAAAATTTTAATATTTCTCCTCTTTATTACTTATTCTTTGGCCTTTGCCATGGCACCCACTTCTAAAGAAGTAATGAAGAAGAAACTCACTCCGGAGCAGTACCGTGTGACTCAGGAAAACGGCACTGAGAGGCCATTTCATAATGCCTATTGGAACCACAAAGAAGTGGGAATTTATGTCGATGTAGTTTCCGGTGAGGCCTTATTTAGTTCATTAGATAAATATGACTCTGGGACTGGGTGGCCTAGTTTCACGAAGAGTATCGATGAAAGTAGTGTGAAAACCAAGCTTGATTTAGATCTTTCTCTTCCCCGTACTGAGGTCAGAAGTAAAAATGGCGATTCACATCTTGGTCACGTTTTTCAAGATGGACCTAAAGACAAAGGGGGGAGTCGCTTTTGCATCAATTCGGCTTCGCTTAGATTTATCCCAAAAGCTTCTTTGGAAAAAGAAGGTTACGGCAAATACCTTACACTATTTAAATGAAAAAAAAGATCCTAGCGGGCTTATTCGCCTTTATCTCTTTATACATTTTAGGACTTGCCGGAGAGTTGACTGGTTTAAGACTATTGCTCGCTCCTTTTGGCGCGAGCTGCATTCTGCTGTTTGGCTTTCCTCATAGTCCTTTTATTAGACCTCGTAGTCTTTTCTGGGGTCACATCATCAGTAGCTCGACGGGCATTTTGCTGTGTTGGATGTTTCCTGGATCCCTGCTCCTGGCTTCCTTTGCCGTGGGGCTTGCGATGGTTTTGATGCTTGCAACAGATACCTTTCACCCGGCCGCTGGGGGGAATCCGCTTTTGATTTTTCATCATGGGCCTAAGCCTGAAATGCTCATACTACCTTTTTTGTTGGGTGCACTCTATTTAACTTTTTTAGAGCGAGCTCACAGGAAGGCGATCTCAAGTTAATTTTATTTTTTCCGAGAAAGTTTAGGTTCTATTTCACTTCATTTTTGCAGAGGTTGCATGCTTGATCCAGTTTCTCGACTATTCTCGTCACTTTGGAATTATCTTTCTGCCTCTATCGAAGGTCATTATAAAAAGCTAGGCGAGAAGGCTCGCGAAGAGCTGGATACTAGGGAACAAGACCAATCGAAAAGAAAAATAATTAAGAAATAGTTAACAGGATAAATTCAATTTCATTTTAAGAAGTTGAAAGAGATATCAAGTCTTTATGCTATAATCGCGCATGTCCAAAATTTCGAAATTGAATAAGGTCTGGGTTTTTTGCTCGGTCATCCTCACAGGTATATTCTTCATTGGTTCATTGATCTACGAACTACATCATTCCTACGTCGACAGCGTGAAAAAAAGTGAGCTTGCCTCCTTTGATAATGCGAATTTTCTTCTTAAAGAAAAAATGGACTCTTTCATTCATGGTCTCCAAGGCTTGAATGGAGTTTATCTTGCCACGAATTTTCATCCTGAACTTAAGGCAATCCGTAATTATGCTGTGAGTAGAAATTTCTTTAACAATTTCCCAGGCTCCCTCGGTTATGGCTTTGTTAGGCGGGTGCCAAAAAGTCAATTGGCCCAATTTGTTAACGAACGAAAAAAAATGTTGAACACATTTGAAATAAAAAAACTAACAAATTTAAATTTTTCCGATTGCTACATCGTTGAAGCGATTGAGCCCCTTGAAAAGAATTTCCAAGCGATGGGTCTGGATATCGGCTCCGAGATGATCCGTCGTGCGACTGCTGAGCAGGCAATGGATACTGGCTTGCCGGTTATTTCACCACCTCTTCAGCTCGTTCAAAAAAATCAAGAGGGGGTAGGTTTTCTTTTCTTTTTACCACTCTACGATCAACCAAGCGTACCGACGACTATCGATGAGCGTCGTAAAAAGTTAATTGGATGGTCAAATACGCCATTACATTCTTCAGGATTGATACAGTTTTTAGAAAAATCAATTGATAAAAATTTAGTCTTAGATATTAGAGACGCTCAAGGTGGACTCATACACCGCGACTCTAGGCCTGTTGATACTCGGTATGCGCAAACCTCGAATTGGATGAGAAACTTTCTCACTGTGGGCGGGCGCTCGTGGATTGTTACCGGTGCCATTCGGCCAAACGAAAACTTAACTTTGATTAATTATATCTCGCTTACTCTGTTTGTTTTGCTGTCTGCTTTTTATGTCTTTTTTGTGTGTAAATTAAAAAAGATCCTAAGTGAAAAAGAATCATCTGAATTTCGCATCAAGGAGTTTGAGTCTTGGCAGGCGGCCGTTTTAAATGGAGCAAATCATGCCATGATTTCTGCTAGTGCGGATGGAATCATTTCTACTTTTAATAAAGCAGCTGAAAGAATAACGGGATATTCAGCGGATGAACTTATTGGTAAGAAGACTCCGGAAGTCTTTCACGACTTAGCTGAAGTCACTGCAAGGGCCCAGGTTTTGTCTGATGAATTAGGCCGGCCGATTAAAATTGGTTTTGAAACTTTTATTGCTAAAGCAGAATTGAATGGAACTGACATAAACGAATGGACCTATGTCGGTAAGTCTGGGACTAGGACCCCTGTTAGGCTATGTGTGAGTCGTATTAAAAACGATGCAGGGGAGATTCTCGGTTTCTTGGGTGTCGCTGAAGACCTGACTGAGATAAAAAAGATTCAGTCTACGCTTGAACATCAGAATGAGACCATGATTTCATCTGCCAAGATGGCGGCCTTGGGAGAAATGGCTAGTGGGGTTGCCCATGAAATTAATAATCCTCTGGCAATCATCTCAGGACGCACAACGGTCTTAAAATTAATGATGGAAGATGGTCAATTAAACAATGAATCCCTTTTAATTGGTCTTCAAAAAATTGAGGATACGGCCCAGCGAATTTCTAAAATTGTTGTCGGCTTAAGAACTTTTTCCCGAGACACCTCGAAAGATCCAATGGCGAAGACATCGCTGAATTTGATCATTCAGGACACTCTTGATCTTTGTCATCAAAGAATGATTAATCACGATGTCGCTTTTTCGATGAATAATGATGAAGATATTTTTTTTCTGTGTCGACCGGTTCAAATTTCGCAGGTTTTAATTAATCTTTTTGGAAATTCCCTCGATGCTATTGAGCTTATGCCCAATAAGTGGATTAAGCTTGAGGTAAAAAAAATGGGAAAAAATGTTTTTATTTCTGTCACAGATAATGGCGCCGGCATTGAAGCGGGTATTGTTGATCGGATATTTGCCCCCTTCTTTACTACCAAAGTCGTGGGGAAGGGGACAGGCCTTGGGCTGAGTATTTCTAAAGGAATCATCGAAGCGCATGGCGGTCAATTAACTTACAAGCTTGATAATAACCATAACCAATTTGTCATCCAACTTCCTTGTCTTGAGACGGATTCCATTTCGGAGTAAGTCATTTTTACATACAATTCCTTGCGTGCGCCGCGTCTATGAATCTTCAGATGGCCCCTCTTTGTATTGATTGTTATGACCCCCAAGTACAAATGATTTTTTATGGGGGTTAGATGAAGGCATTCGCTTTGGTTTCTCTTTTATTAAGTGCTTCAGCATTTGCTGATAAGTGGGACGCTAACAACGATCCTGCCAATTTTGACTCTCGTTATGAATACAATTTTAGTGCTCTTTCTAAAGGAGCGACTCTTCCTTTAAATAAGATGCCTTGGGCCAGTAGTTTTTGGCCTAGAAATAAAGGCAGCATCAACTATCGATGGAATACGCCTAATCCAACCGGATTAGAAATCCAGTCTCCTTCAAAAGCGCAAGTCTTAGTCATGAGACAAGATCAGTTGGCGCAACTTTCTCCCGCCGAAAAATTTGATCTTGCGCGTGGATTCTATGATTATCCATTGAGCTCATCAGTCGCCAAAGGTGTAAAGAAAACAGCTAAAGACTATGAGGGCGTGTGTGATGGTTGGACGGCTTCCGCTATTCAATTTGCTGAGCCTGCTCCGGTTAATATGGTCAATCCTGATGGTATTGTTATTCCTTTTGGCTCCTCTGATGTGAAAGCACTCATGAGTTATGATGTTTCCATCAATCAAAAAGATGGTGAGCTAGGAAGTGTATTTGTTGGAAAGTATTGCGTGAATCCCTTCGGTATGAGGCTTGGAACTGCTAATTGCTCGGATATTAATCCAGGTGCTTTCCATGTTATTCTCGCCAATCAAATTGCCATTAAAAAAGAAGCACTCGCAGTTGATATTGATCCCACGAAAGAAACTTGGAACCAGCCAGTATATGGTTTTGAATTTGAAATAAAAGGAACAACGAAATCGGAGTTCGCCGCTGTGGCATATCTCGTTCATGCGAAGTTAAAATACGCTGAAGATGATCCAGCAACAGTGGAAGAGAAGAAAAATGTTTTTACCTGGGACCCAACAGTTGGAACGCCGAAGTATAATTCGGCAGTGATGGAGCTCGATTATATTCTGGAAGTCGATTATTCTGGGCGCATTACTGGGGGAGAATGGTTAGACGGCTCAAAGTATAATCACCCAGATTTATTTTGGCTTCCTACTAAAAAGATTCAATTCACGAAAGAATTTGATTTTCTCAATAAGGTTTATAAACCGTTTTTTATTCAATAAGTTTTTAGGCCCCTCTTAGGAGGGGCTTTTTTTGGCTACAATTGCCAATGAATTTTTTTATCAATGATCATCCCATCTTTGAGTTTAATTTTTAGCCATATATTATGCTCCAGGGATCTCGTCTCAAAAGATAAATATACTGAATCAATATCATTTTTAACAGGGTTACCATATTCCCCTTCATCTACTTTAAAGGACACTTCTTCAATTTGACTGGCATGCAAACTTTCTCCCTCTATTTTTAGTCCTACGGTGCGGTTCCATTTATACCAAGGCCTTACTGATGAGGTTCGAAATTGAATTTGGTTTAAATCAAAAGGAGGAATGATGGGATCCACACCTGAAACCCCAGGAAAAGCCGTTTTCACACCTTCAAGATCCCACATAATACAATAAGAGCCACCTCGTCTGGTGCAGTAATTAAAAGGCATGTACTGATAGCCTTGATCTCCACAATCAGGACCCCAGGAGTTTTTAATGATGAAATATCCTCCACCTGCCACCCGTTTATCAATTCCATAGCCGGAGATCGCAATGGCGTGGCCTCCACCTGTATCGGGAGAATCAGGGTCAAGTACGGCCTCACAAGCAAGCATGGATTTAGTGACGCTGACGCCTAGGTAGACGGGCCTTCCTTCGTCGAGGGATTTTACGGCTTCCATCACATTGTCATAAATCAGACTAATATATTTTAAAGATGTATGGGCCTTGGATTGCCAGCCGGGTAGTGGACGCTTGGATTCCTTGGGCCACATAGGGTATTCGGTAATCGCCATTCTTTTGGCCGCTTCAACTGCACTTGCGCTGCTATAGGTTTTATATTTTGACCAAAGATGACTTTCTGAAAGCTTCACCACTTGGGGAGCTGCCAATAAATTTTCAATCGTCGCTATTAGTCCATAAGCTGAGCAGCGAGCACCCAGTTGAGAAATAACAGGGGTATCTTTATAGCGTAAATCTTTTCCTTCAAGGCCTTCAAACGAGAGATGGGCTTGCTCAGGAAGAGTTCTTAATTGTTGCTGTAGAGGAGGAGTTATGACTTGATTGAGACTGGGAATAGGAAAGGGGTTTTTGAAGGCTGATCTCTCTCGTTCAGGGGAGAGTAACTTTTGCACAATTTCATTATGAGAAAAATAAGCTTGGGACAAAGTGGGAGCAAGTGTGCCGATTAAGCTGAAGAATAAGTTGAGTTTATTATTCATGTTTCACCTTTTACTTAAAAAGTTCCGGTGAAAATTTACGATTAGGTGGATGAAATTGTGAATTTAAGTTTTCTTTAAAAAATTTAGTTCCGTGTTAATGAAAAGGGGCACTATGCATTTTTTGCAAAGCGCCCCTTGAAAATTTATTTTACTTTTTTGAGATCAACTTCTAAAGAGGCGTTAGCACCGCAAAAGCTTTGGCACTTTTGATTGGTAGTAATGCTCATGGCCTTACCATTTTTCGATAGTTCAGCACTCACGATACATGAAGTCGTAATCGTTTCACCATTTTCCATATTATATTCATCAACAGAAACTTCAGACACTAGAGTCTTTCCAACCAAAACGGCAGTTGCGGAAAATTCACACATGTGAAGATTCGAAGTAATTGTTGTGACAGAGAGTTTAAAGTTTTCGCCCTCTTTCGTTACAGAGGCATCATCAGAGGTATTAAATAAGCACATCTCGTCAGACTTCATCCATTGACCGTTATCGGTTTCGCAGTCTGATTTATTTGTATACATTTGCGCCAGGACTTGGTGCTTGTTTTGAAAATTTCCAACCGGGTTAATCGCCGCAAAAGCGTTGATTGAAATGAACACAGAGAGTGTGAGAAAAATTGATTTCATTGGTGACTCCGGTAATAGTTATTTATAAATGCATTATGAGGTTTATTGCGATTACTCGATAGAGCTCTGGTATTTTTTTCAAGTGGGGGTGTCTAAAGAGTTTACGATTTCAAAAGCTACCAGTAAAATTTAGGTCTGAATAAATCCATTGAAAGCAAGAAGGTCCCATGAATCAACTACTTACCCTTTTAGTATACTCACTCCTTGTTTCAGGCACAACTCAAGCGGCGTTGATCAAGGTTAATAGTGAATTGGGTCAGCCCCTTTCGGCCGTGATGGTTACCCAATCTCTTATTGATCCGGGCACTCCTGATACCTCTGATGATGGTTACCAAAAACCCAATTTCGCGGTTTTTGTGGCCCCCGACATTACTGTTTTTACGGATGCTAAAGGCGTGGCCGAACTTCCTGATAGGGCCGGAGTAAAGTATCGTTTGCGAAAAATGAAATACATCGATCAAGAAATCATTCCTTCTAAAGAAGGGA
>CANFNN010000130.1 GCA_947448095.1 Bacteriovoracaceae bacterium
AGTTTTATTACTTACTTACCGTGAAATTTGGATAGTCTATACCCACAAGCTCAACAGAATCTGGTAAATAAAGCTCAACATGAAATTAAGAATTCTCCATTTAACCCAGTTCTTAGGTGTCGGGGGACTAGAAAAAGTCCTCTTTCTCCTTATAAATGAACAACTTAAGGCAGGCCATGAGGTCGAACTCGTTGTGTATGACTATGAGCAATCATGGGTTGAATACTTTCGAAACAATGGCATAAAAGTTGATACCTCCTTTAGTAAAGGACAAGGTTATGATCGAAAGCTTTTAAAATTCATTTCTCAAAAATCAAAAGCCTTTGATGTCGTTCACACCCATGATCTCAACCCTCACATGTACGCGAGTCCTGTGAAATTTTTACACTCTCTCATGGGTAAGACCTTTCCAAGGCTGGTTCATACGGCGCATGGCATGGATCACCTTCACAAGCGCCCTATTACTAAGCTCTACGAGAAGCTGTGTTCTTTATTTACAGATTGCACGATCGGAGTCAGTAGTGCTGTTTGTGATTATTACTATAGTTTAGGAGTTTCCAAGAAAAAAGTGGTCAACATCAACAATGGAACTCTAGTTATAGAGAGCCAAGAATCAGATCGAGCAGACGCAAGAAAAAGGCTGAGACTAAGTTTTGGGCTTGATCCATCAAAACTGGTTTGGATAAGCGTAGCAAGAGTTGTGCCCCTCAAAGATCAGCAAATTCTATGTGACTTAGCCAAACAATTACCCGATGAAACTTTTCTCCTCGTTGGTCCTTCAGGTGATGACAAATATTGGAACCATCTTGAAACAACGAAGCCATCAAACGTCATCATGGCAGGAGCTCGCTCAGACGTGAATGAATTACTACTAGGATCAGACTTTTTCGTTTCGGCTTCAAGACATGAAGGAATCCCTATTTCAGTCCTAGAGGCTGGCGCCATTGGTATACCGTGTCTACTCTCAGATATTCCTGGTCATAAAGTCATTCAATCTGGAAAGAATGAACCAATCGCAGTTTATTTTAAGACTGAAAATCTAGCAGACCTAAATGAAAAATCGCGAAAACTTTCACAAAATGCTACACTCACTGAATCGATTGGGTCAGCACTTCATCAACACGTAAAAGAGAATTTTTCTTCAACAACAATGTATAAACAATACCTCGAAGTTTATTTAGGCAAAAAATGTTAAAGAAGTTAAGAAGTGGTCATTGGCCAATATTTCTTCTGAGCAGTATTGGCTCCATTGGTAATTTATTTTTACCAATCATTCTTGTTCGTCTTTTGTCGCCTGAAGATATTGGGATATATAAAATATTTTTCCTACACTTATCAGCAATACCCTTTCTCGTTATGGCAGGTGGCCCAATTCATTCAGTCTTTTACTGGGTAGGAAAAGGCAGTGAGGAGAGAAAAAAATTCATTAATGCCACTTGGGTCTTAACGATACTCTTGTCTTCAACCGTGTTACTCATCGGTTTCCCCCTTAAAAATGAAATAGCAAGCCACCTTGATCTTCCTTATAAGTATGTTTTCATCTTACTACTCACTGGATTTTTCACCTGTCCAACCGGACACTTTACTGAGACCTCCATCGCACTCGGGAAATCGGCTTTTGGATCTATTTTTGACACCTTGTTCGAAGTCACTAAGGCTGCAGGATTTATTTTTATTGCGTGGAAATTTCGCAGTTTAGAAGGTCTTTTTCTCTTCTTCGTATCTATTTTGGCGCTGAAGCTAGTGATTTCAAGTTTTTTAAATCATAAATATAATCAGGTTGGACTTGAAACGGATAAAGAAGCCATCAAACAGGTCTTCATTTATTGCTTACCCATTTCTCTTTCCAGCTGTCTGAGCTTTTTTGTGGAAAAGATAGATTTGCTTTTATTATCGGGTCAACTCGAGGCTAGTTCGTTTGCTTTTTATTCCATGGGATGTCTGGTAGTTCCTCCGCTTTACCTCCTAGAGATGTCGGTGCAAAAAGTATTAATTCCCAGTTTATCCAAAAACTATATTTTAAAAGATTGGAATGCTGCGGGAGAAAGTTTCCGCAAAGCAATTAGTGATATCGGATTGCTGATTATTCCTTCAATCTTTGGACTAATTATTTTTGCAACCCCCATTGTGAAGATTCTCTACACTGAGCAATATCTTGAGTCGGCGATCTATCTTCAGCTCTTTGCCTTTAGTTACCTGCTTCTGATGCTCCCGCATGATTCAGTCGCCAGAGCTACAGGAAATACGAAATGGGTACTAAAGGTGTATTTATTGGTTACGCCAATCGCGTTATTTGGAGCGGCGATGGCCGCCAAATATGTAGGAGTCAAAGGAGTATTAATTGTCACAATCCTTATTAAATTCATTCCTAAGTTTCTAGGTTTAAGATTGTCCAAGGAACTGATGAATTGGCAGTGGAAAGAAATGTTTCCGCTCAAGAAGCTTGGCATTTATTTGGGGATTTGCTCCATTTTGTCACTTGCTTGCATTATTTCAAAAGGCTTTTTCCCAACAGATGTTCAATGGTTTCTAGTTTGCGGAACAGGTTTTGCTATTATTTATCTTGGAACTGTTTATACTCTCTTCAAGCAGGGCCGTTATGCATAAGCTTGAAGATAAAAAAGTTATCTTTCTGTTTATTCCTGGCCCGATTGGTGGAGCCGAGAGGATTGTTCTTTTTGGAATGAAAGCTCTTGTTGAACAAGGTGTGAACGCCAGTCTTTGGATTATTAAAGAAGAAAGAGTGCCTCATGTAGCAGAAGCTTTCATTAAGCTTTTGATTGAAAATGGAATTAAGTACCAGGTTTTATCTACTAAAAGTATATTTGACCCGAGTCTTTTAAAAAACCTTAAATCTTTACTTCAAATGGAAAAGCCAGAGATTCTTCACGCCCATGGATTTAAGGCAGCCTTTTATGGGAAATTAGCGGCTCCCAAATCATCTCATTTAATCATTACTCATCACGGAAAAACCGGTCACACACTCAAGGTCAAACTCTATGAGTTTCTTGAAGATCAGATCATGAAGACGGCCAAGGCAGTAATTGCTGTTTCAAGAGAAATGAAAAAATCTTTAGTCGCTTCAGGAATAAACGAGACTAAAATTATTGTGGTTGAAAACTTTATGACTTCTATTATTGTTCCTAAGACCTCAACAGGAGCGGTTCCCTACAAGCTTTTGTTTGTGGGCAGACTATCGCCTGAGAAAGGGTGCTCTGTTTTAGTCGAAGCAATGAAGCTTGTTGATCCCAATATATTGCATCTGAGGATTGTGGGAGACGGGATTGAAAGAAAAAATCTTGAACAACAGGTAATAGATCTCAAGTTGCAGGACTCAGTTCATTTTACTGGATTCCAGTCAAACGTAAATAAATTCATGGCCACCTGTGATGCCATTGTGATGCCTTCCTACCGAGAGGGGCAACCTTTAACACTCATTGAAGCTTGCTGCATGGGTCTTCCGGTTGTGGCCTCAAGAGTTGGAGGAATCCCCGATTTGGTAGTCGAAAATAAAAATGGCTTTCTCTGCCAAGCTGGAAATGCTGTCGAATTATCTCAAGCTCTGGTGAAATTCTCAGAAAACGTCAAAAATCTTCAGGATCAAGCGGATCAATTAAAATCAAAATATAATGAAAGGTTCTCGAGCAAGACTTGGGCGACAAATACGATCAATGTTTATGAAATGGTCTTAAGCCAGCGATAAAACTTTAGACCAATACTTTTTTCACCAAACTTAGATGCCATAACATCCCTAGAACGATTCAGTTGGGTTTGCTCTTCTGAATCTAAACGAATGTGAGATAAAACATTAATCCATTCTTCTTTGGTCTCTGCATTCACATAATCTTGAGATTCAAGGTCAGCACCCTGAACGCCCATTTTGGTACTAATAAGTCTTCGCCCAAGAGCGAATGATTCAATGACTTTGATTCGAGTGCCAGAGCCATAGGTAATAGGGACCACGGTAAAGTGACAATCTTCATAGGCATCTCTCAGAGAGTTCACAAACCCAACGATCTTTATACCCTTCAGATTTTGGTAATTTTTTAACCAGTCCTTATTTCCCGAACCTACGATTTTCAAGACGGCTTCAGGTCTCTTTTCAATCACAGTAGGCCAAACTTCTTTTAAAAGCCATTCAAGACCATCGCGATTGGGTGGCCAGTCTAATCTTCCAATAAAAAGAAATTTAATTCCCTCTTCTTTGCAATCATTCAGTGGCCGGTCAAAATTTAGTCCAAGAGGGATTAGCTCACAGGGAACTTGAGACATTTTATTCAGTTCAGTCAAATCTTCTTGGGAAATAGCGGCCACTCCAGAGCTATTATTGATAATGGCTGTTTCAAACTTCTCAACCAATCGAGATTGAAGGTAGAGAATAAATTTAAAAAGTGGATTCTTCTTTTCTTGAAAAGACTTTTTCCAAAGATCGACCTCAATATTATGAGCACGGTAAATCACTTTAGGATTATTCAGCCCAGGCGCGAACTTCCCATTTTTTAAAAGAGCCGCTCCCAGATGCAGGCCATCCAAGAGGATGAGATCATAACTATTTTTTTGAATGTACTGAGACACTTGAGACTGAATTTTTCGATCTGAAAAAGAGGAAAAAGTCAGAGGAGTCAGAGGATTAAAAAGAAGCTTCGATATATAGTAAAACTTTTTAGCAAGCGATGTGTCCGGCAAACTTCTCGGGACCACAACCACATTTTTTACATTCCAGGCCTTAATCATCATTTCAGGATCAGTTGGCTCAGTTTTCTGAGACAGGCACATGACATCAACAATGGCGCCGGCCCCAATGGTATTTCGAATAAGGCTATCTGTTGCGACTCTTGCCCCATCTGTAGCAGGCAAGGTCCATTTAGGGATCATCCACAATATTTTTAAGGGTTTCAAAGGGTCTTGCATTTAGTCTTTTTTAAGAACAAAGATAACAACTCCACCTAGATACCTAAGGGCAGGAATTTTTGTCATAAGAAAATAATCAATCTTTTCAAGTAAAGAAGGCTGCGGATCACTTCCCTCACGAATGAATTTATCAAATCGGGCCAGAAGAAAATATCGCTTTAAAACCTGATTGGGAAAGATCTTACCGACAACTGCAATATCCGTTTGATTCAACTTTCTTTCATCTTCAGTAATGTGAAGTTCAAAAGACTTCTTTTTTGGGGCAAATAATTTAACGACCCAAGTATTACGAATAAGATCGAGAAGTGGAACTTCTAATGGCTCCCTAAAAATAGCAATTCCGCCTGGTTTTAAAACCCTTCGGCATTCAGCGATGGATTTAGCAATATCGATATGGTGAAGGATATCAATTCCAGCAATAAAATCAAAATGATTATCTGGATACGGCAGAGTCTCAGCTGGAGAAACTTGAAAATTTCCCTGACCTGAAAACCCATTTTTTTCAAAAACCATGTGTGAAACAGCGACGTTAGATTCACTAATATCAAAGCCTTCAACCTTGTAGCCAATTTTAGCAAAACGTAAGGCATTGTCGCCAGGGCCTGAGCCAAAATCTAACAATAAAGCATTGGGTTTGAAACTTTCAGCTGCCAAATGATAGACAGACCAATAAGAATTCCAAGGCCGTTTTTCCTTAGCAACAACAGGAGAAAAATCTACTTCTCGATTAAGATCAAAACTTCCAGCATACTGGTCATAATATTCTTTTTCACGTTTTTGACGATCAGTAAGCTCAACGACAGAAGTCATTCTTAACCTTCCCTGTGTGTTTCCCAAGTTGCCTCAAGATTACTGGTTAATGTTTTAACTAAAGCAACAAGTGAAGCTGCATTTAAAATAAGAAAATACAAAGGAATTGCGGCGAGACGGTTATGAATTCCATTTTTCTCTAAGGCATAAGCACAAGCGGCCGTGAAATAAAACATCAACTGAAGGACTAAAAGTGTCATTGAGTAGACATTTTTAGGATCTAACCAAACCATGTAGTTGCTGACGATAAAAAGAGAAATAATAAACACAGGAATCAACCAACGTAAGATTTTGTGACTAACCAATTGAAAAAATGGGATTGGGTAGGCAATCGGATTCAAAATTTTTCTCGCGTGAAGCATACCTGACATTCCGCCTCGAATCACTCTGACTCGCATGTTCCATTCATTGGCAGCTTTCTTGGTTGTATCTTCAAAACAAAGGGCTTCTTCCTCATAAACCACACGAAAGCCTTTCATCACAAGCATCAAAGGACCGGTGAAATCTTCGATTATATTTTCAGGAAGTGGAGTATAAAGTTCTTTGCGAAATGCGGTCACACATCCAACAGAACCAGTCAAAGTTCCCATCGAAGTCTGGGCTTTTTTAATAGTTGATTCATATTTCCAATAAAGTTTTTGACCAGTTCCCATCTGAGTATTAGTCGAATCTCTATAGATCAAATGCCCGGTAACCATACCCACTTTCGGGTCGGCAAAGTTTCTTACCATTTTTTCAATTAAATCTTCTTTATAAGTCGTCGTAGCGTCGGAGAAAATAATGATTTCGCCTTCAATCGCGGCCATGGCAACATTTCGAGCTTCAGTTTTCCCAACTCGGCCTTCTACTCTTAAAAGCTCAACACCTTGTGCGGCATAAGATTTAACAATCTCATCAGTACCATCAGTTGAGCCATCGCTCACAACCACAATGCGAAGCTTATCCTGGGGATAATTGAGTTTGAGAGAATCTTCTATTTTTAAAGCGATGCCTTTCTCTTCATTGTAAGCCGCGATCAGCATCGTCACATGGGGCTTAATATCGCTTTTATGCACTTTGCGGCGGATGACTTTTCCTAGCAAAATCACCGCAATGAAATAGCCAAAATAAGTGTAAAGGACGAGAAGAATTAAATTTACAACAAGTGTGCTCATGCTAATCCCGGGGTTTGTTTTTCGTCGATATTAATATGGTAATGAGTTATAACCAACGCTAATAAGATGTATGGGTAAAGAAGATAGGTATGTGACAAAAAAGTGATCGCCATGCCATATCCCGCTATCCCCAATAAATATTCCGGCTGCTCCATTCGGATCTTCCAGGCCGCAAAAGTCGCATAAATCCAGAGACCTGCGAATAAAAACAAGGCCATGAAGCCACCTTCACCAAGCGCCAAGACCCAAGAGGAATGGGCCGTCATATGCTCTTTTTCAGATCCAACGTTGCCATCAGGGGCATAGGCCGGAAGATTTCGGGGAAAGCCCCAAAACCCTACGCCAAAAATTGGGTTTCGAATGGCCATGTTTAGTCCGGCCTTCCAAAATAAAACGCGGTTATTGGTTGATCCTTCTACGTCTTCTGCATCTCTGTTCATCATTTTAAAAGCACCCAAAGTTCCAACAATGCCAAAAGCAATCGCTAAACCGAGCAGTTTTTTACTTTTAATTTTTATCAACGTAAAGGCGCCAAAGATCGCAAAAATACCAAGCAATGCACCACGGGATTGGGACTCCCAGACAAGAATCACCATGGCGACAAGTGCCAATAAAGAAAACAACCAATTAAATGGTTTGAGGCCGGTCTTTAAAATAAAATAAATGGTAAATGGAATCGCCAGCACAAAAATTGCTGCGATGTCGTTAGAATTTGAAAGGATACCAACACTTTCAAGTCTCTCATTTGCATCTTCAACAATCGTAGGTACTTCCATAATTTTAGACATATAAAAGCTGACAAAGCATTTCTCTAAGATTGCCAGGACGAATACAGTTTTGACAGGGAGCATGTCCTGACTTTTATCAATACCATTTTGAATGAGGATAAATAAGATCACCCCTTTCATAAAAATTTCGGTGTATTGATAAATGGCCTCATCTGCATGATGAGAAAAGAATCCAGACATGAAAACCCAGACAGCAAATGCCAATAACAAAACCGTGCCTAGATTAAAACGGAAGTAATACTGCTTTTTAAATATCTTGTGGGCAAGCAAACTGATTATCGCCAAGTAGGAAACATCTC
>CANFNN010000131.1 GCA_947448095.1 Bacteriovoracaceae bacterium
ATTGAGTTCTATTGGGCGTATGCCACTTATTTAGACTTAATGGATTTTACTGAAGATCTTTTGGTGGGGATTTCTCAGAATGTTTTAAAAACGGATGTTATTTCGTTTGGTGAGCATGAGATTAACCTTAAAGGTCCTTATGCACGCATGACCATGAGAGAAGCTGTTTCAAAATATACTGAATCAACGATGGATCAGGTTAATGATCGCATGTATCTCTTGGGTCTTCTTCACACGACTAATGCAGATCTTAAAAAAGCTCAGGGACTTTCATGGGGCAAATTGTTGGTGCTTTGTTTTGAGGAATTAGTTGAAGCAAAACTGATTCAGCCGACTTTCATCACTGAATATCCAACTGAAGTTTCTCCGCTTTCAAGAAGAAATGATGAGCATCCTGAGTTTGTGGATCGTTTTGAATTCTTTATGAATGGTTGGGAAATCGGAAACGCTTTCTCTGAGTTAAATAATCCAACTGATCAGTTAGACCGTTTTGCTGATCAAGCGATGGCCAAGGAAGCAGGGGATGATGAAGCTTCAGACGTTGATTATGATTTTGTTCGTGCTTTAGAATATGGTATGCCGCCGACTGCAGGTCAGGGGATTGGTATCGACCGTTTGGTAATGATTTTGACGAATAGTCACACAATTCGTGACGTAATTTTATTTCCACTTCTTAAGAAAGAGCATTTCTTCTCAGAAGAAGAATGAAGTCTTATTTATCAATCTTAAAAATTGTTCTTCATGGTCGCTCAGCAGGAAAAATTCTGCTAGCGACCATTTTTAGTTTTACCTTTTCGATTGCTGTTATTTTATGCACCTTCGGCCTGATGGATGGATTTGATCATTTATTGAAATCTGGTTTACGGCATTCTTCAGGGGATATTCTCATTACCTCTAAGAAGGGTTTTTTTAAAGTCGATGCAGCCCTATTAGAAGTGCTCAAAAGTGTTAAGACTCGCTCCATTGCTCCCGTAATTCAGACTGAAGCTTTCGCTCTTTATCAAGGAATAAGTAAAGGCGTTTTAGTTCGAGGAATTGAGCCCGATAACTTTTCTTCAGCGACTGGTCTAAAGGTGAACTTATCAAACGGTGGTTTAGTTATTGGTGAGGAGTTAGCGCGGGCCTTGAAAGTTAGCCCCGGGGATGAAATTGCACTGACTTTCGGTCGCGGAAATGAATCTTCTGACTCTCTTCCTACCGTTCGCCAATTTAAAGTTTCTGGGCTTATCAAGCATGGGATTTATCAAAAAGATTTACGCTTCGTTTATCTGCTAAGAAAAGATCTCGCTCAAGTTTTAGATGTCCATGAGTTTATTAATCTTCTCATTCTAACCACTCAAGATCCTGCCAAGCCACTTAAGTCGCTAGATATCATTAAAAATGATCAGCAGAAGCTTAGAAGTCAGCTTAGTCAGGAGTATTTTGTGCGTCCCTTTTGGAGTGAGTATTCATTCCTAATCGAGGCGGTCAAAGTTGAAAAACTTTCGATCTCACTCATTCTTCAATTGATCGTTATCGTCGCTGTTTTTAACATTATGGCGTTTGTTATTTATATCATGGAGAAAAAGGCGCAAGACTTTTTCTTTCTGCGTGCCGTAGGAATGTCTTTGAAAAGCCTGATGAGATTTTGGTTCATTTCGATCTTTATTCTTTGGACCATGGCCTGTGTTGGTGCCCATATTTTGTCACTGGTGTTTAATTGGGCCTTGGCCAATCTCTCTTTTCTTCAGATTCCGGGAGAAATTTATGTTCTTTCTTCGCTTCAGATTCGTCTAGATAGTACTGCCTACATAACGGTCTATCTGGTATCGTTGGTGTGGGTTTTAATTCCAGGTCTGTTTGGTTATTGGCGACTAAAACGCAGATCAATTGTGCAAGGTTTACGTCAGGAGTTTAGCTCATGAGTTTCATTCGTTTAGAACAAGTCGAAAAATCTTTTGGTAAGACGCGAGTTTTGCGTGGTCTAAATATTAGCATTGAACAAAAGGAACTAGTCGCCATTCGAGGAGCTTCAGGTTCTGGTAAATCAACTCTGCTTTATTTGTTAGGGGGCCTGGATCAACCAACTTCCGGTAAAGTGATTATCGATAACAAGAATCTCCATGAACTAGGTGATGAGGGGTTAGCACTTTTTAGAAATGAATCTGTGGGATTTGTTTTTCAATTTCACTTTCTTTTGCCTTCTATGACATGCCGAGACAATATTCTTTTACCTGCCCGCATTGGTGGAAAAAATTTAAAACAGGTTGAAGAGGATACTTCTAATTTGGCGACAATCTTAGGAGTGACTCACTGCTTAACTAAATATCCCTTCGAGATCTCTGGCGGAGAGCAGCAAAGGATTAATATTATCCGTGCTTTAAGTTTGAGACCCAAAATACTGCTGTGCGATGAGCCTACGGGAAATCTTGATTCCAAGAATTCTGAAAAGGTCACAACCCTTCTGAAAAATCTTTCTGCTGACTTTGGCGCGACACTTTTAGTGGTCACTCATGATGATAAAGTGGCTTCCCACTTTCCTCGGAAAATAGTGATTGAAGATGGTCAGATAATTGGCTAGAATTCTGGGCTGCAAATAATATTCATAACATAGCCTTTTGCGTTAAGGATTCAGTAGTTGAAAAAAGCCCTGCTTTGGTTACTTATTTCGTTTTTCTCTTTTGGGTCATCCACCGTTTTCGCTCAGGAAATTATTGGTCCGATTCGTGAATTTTTTCGTGTTGATTCAATTGAAATTCAGGGCAATCGAAAAGTTGAAGCTGAGGCCATCATTGAAAAATTAGGTACTCGCACCGACATGATGCTTGATAACTATCTTCTAAGAAAGGACTTATCACGTATCTATGAAATGAAATACTTTGAAGAAGTCGAAGCCTTCCATAAAATCAAAGATTCAAAAAACATTCTCCTATTTAAATTAAAAGAAAAGCCGATTATTTCCAAAATTTCTTTCGATGGTAATGATGAGATCAATGATGATGATCTTAAGGAACAAGTTAAGACGAAAGAATTTAACATCCTTGATATTTCTACGCTTAAAAATGACCTTCTTTTGCTTCAAAAGCACTACGAAGAAAAAGGTTATTTTCTGGCACTTGCGACCTATAAATTGAAAGATAATCAAAACGGCTCTGTTGAGGTTCAGTTTAAGATCAAAGAATGGGATAAGGTTCGAGTTAAGAAAATCACTTTTTTAGGTAATAAAGCCATCGGAGACGAAGAGCTTCATAACTTCATGCAGACTCGAGAAGAGTCATATTTTTCGTTTCTCTCAGGCTCGGGGAATTTTAAAGAAATCAATTTTCAGACTGATGTAGAGCGCTTGAAGTATCTGTATAAGACTCGTGGATACCTTCAAGTCAATATCCAAAATCCGGAGGTAACTGCCTCTGAGGATAAAAAGTGGATTTTTATTACTGTTCGTATGACGGAAGGCCCTCAATTCACAGTGAACAATGTTTCTTTCAATGGAGAACTTCTCTTCACTGAAAGTGAAATGATGGAAAAACTCAAAATAAAATCGGGCGACATCTATAATGAAGAAAATCTTCGTTTGGATATTCAGACTTTGACCGAGATGTATCAGGATAAAGGTTATGCCTTTGCCAACGTTCTTCGTACGCTTGAAATCGTTCCGGGTGAGAATAAAGTTGATGTCGTATTCTCGTTTGAAAAAGGTGTGATTGCCTATTTTGGTAAGATCATCATGAAGGGGAACACCAAGACTCGCGACAAAGTTATCAGACGAGAGCTCAGAATAGCTGAAGGTGAGATGTATTCTGGATCTAAATTAAGAACTTCAAAAGATAACGTAAACCGCCTTGGATTCTTTCAGCCTGAGAGTGTTATTTTTAACACCATCACTAGAAAAGGTACCGACAACATACTAGATGTTGAAATCTCTATTAAAGAGCGTCCCACTGGTCAAATTTCATTGGGAGCTGGTTATTCAACGGCGACTCAAGGATTCATTCAGGCTTCAGTTGCTCAGAATAACTTTCGTGGGCTTGGTCAAAATATCAACTTAAACTTGTCGTACTCAAAAAGACAGCAAATTTATAACGTAGGCTTTACCGAGCCTTATCTCTTCGACACCAAGTGGACCGCTGGTGGTGATTACTACCAAACTGTTTCATATTTCATTCGCTCATTCGCCTACCGCAAGCATGGTGCAGATGTTCGAGTCGGGCATCCCATTTTTGAATACACGCGCTTGTTTTTGACTTACAGATATGAAGATAACAAAGTAACTAATGTCATTAACTCTGGGATTGATCCCTCGATTGAGAATGGGTCTGCATCGTCTCTTCAGGCCTCAATTATTAGAGATAAGCGAAATAACATCTTTGAACCTAGTAACGGTTACTACACCAACTCCTCGCTCGAATATACGGGGCTGGGTGGAACAATGCGCTGGTTAAAAGCTGAGCTTGAAGGAAGATACTATAAGCCTATCTGGGGTGATCTTGTTATGCGTACTCGCTTGAACGCACAGCAGTTATTTAAAACAACCGAAAGAGATATTCCTCGTGTCGAAAGATTTTCGATGGGTGGTGCTAGAAACATGCGTGGGTACAATATTGAAGATATTGGACCAAGACGCATGGCCCGAAATACTAGCACTGGCAAAAATGATATCTTCAACTTTGGGGGCCTCTTCAGTCTCCTTGGTACGCTTGAGTTTGAGCATCCTTTAATCAAAGAAGCTGGACTTAAATGGGTTGTCTTTTATGATGCAGGAAACGTATTTGCTCAACGCATGGGTGAGAATAATAATTTTGCTCTTCGCGAAGATTATGGTTTTGGGTTTAGATGGTTCTCTCCAATTGGGGTATTAAGATTTGAATTTGGTTTCCCAGTCAGGCCTAGAACTGATAAAACTCACAAAGAAGCAGGGAACCAGTTTAATTTTGACATAGGACAATTGTTTTAATTGATGTTAATGTTTTGCGTAATTCAAGGAGAATATATGAAGACTTTACTCGCGTTACTCATCCTCTCGTTTGCTGTTTCAGCTCAGGCCACAGTTCTTGTTGGGTTGGTGGATATTCAAAAAATCATCACTTCAATCAAAGAAGGAAAGACTGTTCAAAAGACTCTCGAAAAAGCTTTTAATGACAAGAAATCTGTTCTGAAAAAAGACGAAGATAAAATTAAAAAATCACAAGAAGATTACAAAAAGCAAAGCATGGTTCTTGCTGAGCAAGCTCGAATGAATAAAGAGCGTGAGATTCAAGAATCAATGATGAAGCTTCAAAGCAAGACGATGGAATTCCAAAAGGAAATTCAAAAGATGGAACAGGAAATGAAAAAGCCTATTCTTGAAAAACTTCGTCCTATTATTGATGAAGTCTCTAAGGCAAATGCCGTTGCCATGACTTTTGAGCTTTCTGCTGCTCCGATTATCTATGCTGAAGCGAAGAAAGATTTAACTGATGACGTGATTAAGGCATATGATAAAAAATATCCTGGAAAATAAATGAAATTAACCGAACTTTTAAAGTTTGATTCCTCATTAAAAATAGCTAAAAACAATGAGTGGCCAGAAGAAATTCTGGCCATTTCTGCTTTAGATGCACTCCTTCCCCATAGTTTCATTTTTATTAAAAATGGAAAGTTTCTGGAAAAGTTTCTTCCTCAATTGGAAAAAGCTCTGTCATTGAAACTAGGTCTGATCATTGATGAGAAATTCTTTTCGTTAATGAATCTTGAAATGAAACAAAAAGTGGAGTCCATGCCATGGATTCTCACTTCTCCTAATATTGCCCTCAGTCTGACCATCCTCTCCAAACCATTTTATGATTCTAAAATGAAAGATCTGAACACTCAGGTTGATGGAAGACAAATGGGGACAACAGATATTGATCCGACTGCTAGAATTTCCCAAAATGTTTTTATTGGCGAGCACGTTAAAATCGGTGCCAATGTAGAAATTCTTTCAGGCTCCGTGATTCTTCCTCATGTAAGCATTGGGGAAAACACTAAGATTTATCCAAATGTTACAATTTATCCCTATACCACCATTGGTAAAAACTGCAGATTTCATTCTGGCGTGGTGCTTGGAAGTGATGGCTTCGGCTACACCTTCCATCAAGGCCAGCATCAAAAAATATGGCACGTGGGTGGAGTCACTATTCATGATGGAGTTGAAATCGGCTCTAACTCCTCAGTGGATATGGGAACTTTTTCTCCCACTGTTATTGGAGCGGGTTGTATTATTGATAATCTGGTGCAAATTGGTCATAACGTAAAGCTTGGCCGTGGCTGTGTTCTTTGTGGACAGTCAGGAGTTGCAGGCAGTGCTGTCCTTGAGGATTTTGTGGTTCTTGGTGGACGTGCAGCGATCGGGCCTGACTCACATATTGGGATGGGAACCCAGGTTGCAGGTGGAGCCAAAGTTAATGAAAGTGCCATCTGGCCCGCAGGCTCTAAGCTTGGAGGTCATCCTGCCAGAGACCTTAAAGAGTGGATGAAAGGTTTTGCTTACCTTAGAAAAGTGTCTTTAAAAGAGAATAAAGAATAAACGAGGAGTTCTACATGTTGATGGAGAAAAAACAAGTTATGGATTTTCTTCCCCACCGGGACCCATTCCTGTTTATTGATTCGGTAAAAGAAATCATCGTTCCTGATGAACTTAAAAATCTTACGGGCCCCTTCCGTCCTCAACAACTGATCGGTGGTAAGGCCATTTGTAATTTTAGAGTCGATAATTCGGTGAAGGTGCTTGAAGGTCATTTTCCAGGAGATCCTATTTTACCTGGAGTTGTACAAATAGAGATGATGGCGCAAGCTGCTTCTTTTTTAGCTATTCATTGTAAGCCTAACAGCGATGCAAAAATTGAAGTGGCACTTTTAGGTGTTGAATCAGCGAAATTTAGAAAACCAGTGATTCCCCCTATGGATCTAGAGATTCACGCCACACTTACAAAAGTTCGTGGCCCAATTCAAATGTATGATTGTGAAATATATTCAAATGGAGATCTCATGTCACAGACTAGTGTCATGGCATCTTTGAAATTTAATAACTAGAGAGAACAGATATGTCTAAACACTACGAAGCTCACCCAATGTCTTTTATTCATCCTGAAGCCAAAATAGGGAACAATGTTCAAGTAGGTCCCTTTTGTGTTATTGGTGCGAATGTTACAATTGGAGATGATTGTATCTTTCACTCCAACGTCGTTGTTGATGGCCATACAACAATTGGAAAAAATAATAAATTCTTTCAATTTGGTTCTATTGGCGCTCCACCACAAGATACTTCATATAAAAATGAACCGACTGAAACCATCATTGGTGACAATAATATTTTTCGTGAATACGTTTCAATTCACCGAGGAACTTTAAAACAAGACTTGAAAACCATCATTGGTTCCAATTCACTCTTTATGGCCTACTGTCATATTGCTCATGATTGTACTTTGGGCAACAATTTAACTTTTGCAAACTCCGTCAACCTTGCGGGCCATGTGAATATTGGAGACAGAGTCATTATCGGTGGTAACACTGGTATATCTCAATTTGTTACTCTGGGACGAGGAGCCTATATTGGTGGAGGATCGGGAATTGATCGAGACATTCCTCACTTCTGTACTGCTTATGGTAACCGTATCCGCCTCAAGGGAATCAATATTATTGGACTTAAACGTCAGGGGCATTCTAAAGAAATCGTCTCTGAAGTTGTTGATTTTTACCGAACAATGGAGGCTTCAGCACTCGCTCCACGTGCGTTCGTTTCTCATGCGGAGTTAATGGAAGAGTACAAACAAAACGCAGTTGTCCAAGAGATAGCCTCATTCATCAAAAAATCGGAAATTGGTATTGCTCCATTTATGGCAAGCTAGGAAATAGTATGAAAAAAGTAAGAGTTGCAGTCCTTGGCTACGGTC